>CAZUYG010000448.1:0-3941 GCA_964624265.1 uncultured Candidatus Odyssella sp. | reverse complement strand
TCCGGTAAGACGACGCTGCTCAACGCGCTGTCGCAGCTCATCGATCCCGGCGAGCGCATCGTCACGATCGAAGACGCGGCCGAGTTGCAGCTCCTCCAGCCCCACGTCGTCCGCCTCGAGACGCGCCCGGCCAACATGGAAGGCCACGGCGAGGTCTCGATCCGAGATCTCGTCAAGAACTCCCTGCGTATGCGTCCCGACCGCATCATCCTCGGCGAAATCCGGTCCGCCGAGGCGGTC
This sequence comes from uncultured Candidatus Odyssella sp., assembly GCA_964624265.1. Lineage (GTDB taxonomy): Bacteria > Pseudomonadota > Alphaproteobacteria > Bin65 > Bin65 > SBBV01. The sequence goes on along the minus strand of CAZUYG010000448.1, from coordinate 3,701 downwards.
GACATGCTGCAGGCCATGAACACGGGCCACGACGGCTCGCTCGGCACGATCCACGCGAACAAGCCGCGCGAAGCCCTGATGCGCCTCGAGAACCTCGTCGGACTGGCCGGCATCAACATTCCGACCGCGGCGCTGCGCACGCAGATCGCCTCGGCCGTCGACATGATCATCCAGGTGCAGCGCATGCGCGACGGCGTCCGCCGCATCACGCACATCGTCGAGGTGGTGGGCTGCGAGGGCGACATCATCACCACGCAAGACCTGTTCACCTACCATTTCACGGGCGTGGACAAAAACGGAATGCTGATCGGCGATTTCAAATCGTCGGGCCTCCGGCCCAAGTTCACCGAGCGGGCGGAATATTTCGGCCTCGACAAGGCGCTGATCGCCTGCATCTGAAGGACGGACGACGATGACGGATTTCCTCCTCGATCTCGACCCCGCCACGCTCAATCTCCTGATGGTCGGCGGTTTCGTCCTGCTGATGGGCGTCGGCTTGCTGTGGTTCCTGATGACCCGCGGCGAGCGCGAGATGAAAGACCGTCTTTCGCGGGTCGCCAGGCAGCAGCAGCGGCCCGGCGACCGCCGCAATCGCGGCAACGCGGCGGCGGTGAGCCTGCGCAAGACCGACAGTTCCATCTCGCAGCTCGACAAGGCGATCAAGCAGCTGCTGCCCAACCCGGCCAAGATGCGCATGCGTCTTCAGCGCACGGGCCAGGACATGTCGCTGGGCGTCTACGTGCTGTTCAGCTTCGTCATGGCGGGACTCGGCATGATCGCCATGCAGAACGTCGTCGGCCTGGCGCTCGGGCCGTCGGTGCTGGTCGGTCTTCTGTGCGGCCTGGCGCTGCCCCATCTCTTCGTCGGCTTCATGATCAAGCGGCGCAAGAAGAAGTTCCTCGCCAATTTCCCGGACGCGATCGACGTGCTTGTGCGCGGCCTGAAAGCCGGCCTGCCCGCGGCGGAGTCGATGCGCATCGTTGCCCAGGAGATGGCGGGCCCCGTGTCGCAGGAATTCACGCGAATCACCGACGGGCTCAAGATGGGCGGCGAGTTCGACGACATCCTGTGGGCCGCGGCCACGCGCATCGAGCTGCCGGAGTTCAATTTCTTCGTCATCACGCTCACGATCCAGCGCGAGACCGGCGGCAACCTCGGCGAAACGCTCGAGAACCTGTGCGACATGCTGCGCAAGCGCCGGCAGGTGAAGCTGAAGGTCAAGGCGCTGTCGTCGGAAGCGAAGGCCAGCGCCATCATCATCGGCTCGCTGCCGTTCGCGCTCTTCGGCATCCTCTATGTACTCAATCATGAATACGTGATGACGCTCTTCACGCACCCCAAGGGCCCGTGGCTCATCGGCATCGGCTTCGGCATGCTTGGTACGGGCGTGGGCGTCATGGCGAAAATGGTCCGGTTCGAGATCTGAGCATGTTCGAAGAATTCTCGATCGAAGTCATCGTCACCCTCATGGCCGGCGCCGCGGCGCTGGCGATGGCCTACGCGCTGTGGCGCGGTTTCCTTTACAAGGACCCTTACGAGGCGCGGCTCAAGGCGATGGCCGATCGCCGGGCCACCTATAAGGCGGCGGCACTCGGCGTCGGCGGCAAGCCGGGCAACCAGCCGGTCAAGGGCGTTCTGCGTAACCTCGCCAAGAAGGTCGGCGCGAAGAAAGCCAAGGAGAAGAAGAAGGACGGCGTGAGCCTGCGCACGTTCCTCGCGCGCGCGGGCATCCGCCACAAGGATGCGGCGGAGTATTTCCTGCTCGCCCAGGTCGCGTTTCCGTTCATTTTCGGTGGCTTCACGGCGCTCTACATCCTGCTGCTGGCGAAGCTCAGCCTTTCGCCCATGACGTCGCTGCTCATCTGCGCTGGCGGCGCGGGCGTCGGTTATTTCGCGCCCCGGCTGTGGGTCCAGAACCGCATCACGAAGCGCAAGAAGGCCCTGCGCCGCGCGCTGCCGGATGCACTCGACCTGCTCGTCGTCTGCGCCGAGGCGGGCCTCGCGCTCAACGCTGCGCTCGACCGCGTGGTGCGCGAGCTGACGCGTTCCTCGGCGGAAATCGCCGACGAACTGGGTCTGCTGCTCATCGAGCTCAACTTCCTCGACGAGCGCCGCAAGGCCTTCACCAACCTGTGCGACCGCACCGACCTCGACGAGTTCCGTTCGATCGCGAACACGCTGCAGCAAGCCGAGAAATACGGCACGCCGCTCGCCCAGGCGCTACGCGTGCTCGGCGCAGATTTCCGCCAGGAGCGGCTGACGAAGGCCGAGGAAAAGGCGGCGCGCCTGCCGGCCATCCTCACCGTGCCGATGATCATCTTCATCCTGCCGACGCTGTTCATCGTCATCATCGGTCCGGCGATCCTGAAGACACTCGACTCGCTGAGCAAAATGTAGCGGCCGCGGTCCGCGCGGCTTTCGCGAAAAAGGGCGGGCCCTCCGGGGTCCGCCCTTCTCGTTTCGGCGGCGCGTGAGCCGGCCGATTAAGGTGATCGGCAATCTTCGCATTTCACGGTTTCTTAAGCCCGCACCGCTACGGTTGCGCCTGGGGAAAAGCCTGCAGCGGGGACTGCCATGCGAATCAATTCACGCCTCATCAAAGTCGTTCCGGCCGCGGCCTGCGCGCTTGCGCTGGCGGCGTGCGGCAAGAGCAGTCAGCAGACTTACGTCGTTCCGGAAGAGGCTTCGAAGATCGACGTGAAGAAGATCGATGCCGGCGCGACGGCGCTGCGCCTCGCCGACGCGGCCTACAAGAAGGGCGACTACGCGATGGCCGCGCAGCTCTATTTCCGCGCCGCCGAGTTGCAGCCGGAAAACGGGGCCGTGGGCGTCAAGCTCGGCTTCGCGCTGCTCAAGACGGGCGGCGCCGCCGACGCGGAGAAGATCTTCCGCGTCGCGCTCCAGAGCGAGCCGAAGAACGCCGAAGCCTTGCGCGGCCTCGCGCACAGCCTCGTCGTGCAGGGCCGCGCCGCCGCGGCAGTGCCGCTCTACCGGCAGGCGATCGCCGCCGCCGGCCAGCCCGATGCCCGGATCTATGCCGGCCTCGGCGCCGCCCTCGACATGACCGGGAAGCACGAGGAGGCGCGTCTGGCCTATGCCGCGGGCCTCAAGATCGCGCCCGAGGATTTCGCGCTCAAGAACAACCTCGCGCTCTCCTACGCCATGTCCGGCGACACGGCGAAGGCGCGCCATGTTCTCTCCGATCTGTCGGACGATCCGGTCGGGCCGAGGAAGCAGGCATCGCTTGCCGCGCTCAAGGCCACCGTGGCCAAGTCGGCACCGGCCGCGCCGGCACCGAAGCGTCAGCTTGCCGCCGCGCCGGCCGCGAAATCCGCGGGGCCGGCGAAGCCTGCGGCATCCGCGCCGGTCGCCGCCGTTCCGGCGGCCGACGACGTCGTCGAGGTGAAGCGCCCGGCGAGCCGCCCGCGCGTCATCCAGAAAGCCAGCGCCGACCTGCCCGGCGCGGATACCGCCGACGGCGAGATTTTCATCCGCACCGGCCGCACGCCGGCGGCCCAGGCGGCGGCGACTGCCGCGCCCGCGGCGCCGGCCATGTCGTTCAAGAGCACGCCCGATTCGCCCGAGGAAGAGGCCGCCGAAGTGCTCGCGCTTCTCGCGCAGGCCGAGCGCGGTCCGCGTTTCGTGTGGCAGATGGCGCGCCGGCCGGACGCAAGCTGATACCGCCGGGGTTTCGGCATCCG
>CAZUYG010000447.1:0-3951 GCA_964624265.1 uncultured Candidatus Odyssella sp. | reverse complement strand
ACGGCCTCCGGTCCACCGGGCGTCGGGACGAGAGCCGCCCTCATCGCCCGAGCCGCGACTCCATGACCGCGCGACGCTCGGCCCCTGCCGTTCCCGGGTGGCTGCAGCGGCTTCAGGCGGCGCCGCTGCGCACGCGCCGTCTCGTGATCCGTCCGCCGCGACGGGGCGACGACCGCTTGGTCTATCCGGCCGTCCGCGAATCGATGCGCGATCTTTCCCGGTGGCTGGTCTGGGCCACCGACGCTTACGACGCCAGGACCTGCCGCGCCTTCGTGCGCGATGCGATGCGCGACTACGCGGCGGGCCGCGGCTTCGGCCTGCTGATGTTCACGCATGGCGGCGCATTCGTCGGCGGAACCGGCTTCCATGTGCGCGGGGCCAGCGCGCGCTATTACGAAATCGGCTACTGGTGCCGCAGCTCGATGGCGGGGCGCGGCTATACGACCGAAGCGGTGAAGGCGCTGGTGCGCCTGGCTTTTACCTCGCCCGACGTGCACCGGATCGAGATCCGCTGCGATCCGCGCAACCGCGCGAGCGAGCGCGTGATCCGGAAATGCGGCCTCGCGCTGGAAGGCCGGCTGCGCAAGATCGTCCGCCACCACGACGGGCGCCTCTGCGATCACCTCGTGTTCGCGAAAGTGCGGCGAACGGACACTCAGGGCAGGTCGCGCCGGTAGAAGCGCGTGTCGCCGCTCATGCGCGGGAAGGCGTGCGGCAGCGTCGCGCCGTCGACGCGGCGGAACCCGCATTTCTCGTAGAACCGGTGCGCGGCGCGGAAGGCTTCGGTCGTGCCGAGCAGAATCGTCGCGAGACCGCGCGCACGGGCATGGGCGAGCAGCGTCTCGACCAGCGTGAGGGCCACGGCCCGCTCCGCCCCGCGCCAATCTTTTGCGACGAACATCTTGCGCAGCGCGCCGATGCCGCCGCCGATATCGCGCAGGCCAATCGTGCCGACGACCTGCCCGGCCTGGTCACGCGCGACCCAGAACTCGCCGGCGCCGGCGCGATACCAGCCGGCGATGTCGTGGAGATCGGGCTGATCGTCCCAGGTGATCGGGAAGCCGAATTCGCCGCGCTGGATGCCGAGGATGAGATCGCGGACGCCGCCGAGATCGCGCTCGGCGTATGGCGAGATCGCGACGTTCACCGCCGGCGGCGCGTCAGTGCATCACCTTGCCCATCACCACCGCGACGTCTGACATGCGGTTGGAGAAGCCCCACTCGTTGTCGTACCACGCGAGCACGCGCACGAAGCGGCCGTCGATGACCTGAGTCTGCGTCAGATCGAAGGTCGAGCTCGCCGGATTGTGGTTGAAGTCGATCGACACGAGCGGCGCCGAATTGACGGCGAGGATGCCCTTGAGCGGGCCCGACGACGCGGCCTTCTTCACCGCCTCGTTCACCTCTTCGGCCGTCGTGGCGCGCTTGGCGTCGAACTTGAAGTCGATCAGCGACACGTTCGGCGTCGGCACGCGCACCGAGGTGCCGTCGAGCTTGCCCTTCAGTTCGGGCAGCACGAGGCCCACGGCCTTGGCGGCGCCGGTCGAGGTCGGGATCAGCGAAACGCCGGCGGCGCGCGCGCGGCGCAGATCCTTGTGCAGCGTGTCCACGGTGCTCTGATCGCCGGTGTAGGCATGGATCGTCGTCATGAAGCCGCGCTCGATGCCGATCGCGTCGTGCAGCACCTTGGCCACCGGCGCGAGGCAGTTCGTCGTGCACGAGGCGTTCGAGACGATGCCGTGGTTGCTGTTGAGCTGCTGGTGATTGACGCCGTAGACGACCGTCATGTCGGAATTCTCGCCGGGCGCGGAAATCAGCACCTTCTTGGCGCCGGCCTCGAGATGCTTCGCCGCCTTCTCGCGCGCGGTGAAGAGGCCGGTGCACTCCATCACGATATCCACGCCGAGCGACTTCCACGGCAGCTTGGCCGGATCGCGCTCGGCCGAAACCTTGATCGGACCGTTGCCGAGATCGATCGTGTCGCCCTTCGCCGTCACCTCGCCCGGATAGGTGCCGTGCACCGAATCGTATTTCACGAGGTGCGCGTTGGCCTCGACCGAGCCGAGGTCGTTGATGCCGACGAACTCGACGTCCTTGCGCTTGGCTTCGTAGGCGGCGCGGAGCACGAGGCGGCCGATGCGGCCGAAACCGTTGATGGCGACGCGGAGGGTCATGGCGGTGTCCTTCTTTTTCCTTTTGATCGGCAATCAGGCTTCTGCGGTTGGGCCGGCGCGAAGGGCGCGTCCACGGCATACGGACGCGATATTGGCTCGCCCGGCGGCGAAGACAAACGCGGTAGCGTAATTCGCGCAATAACCGGGGCGCAGACCAGAGGCGCGATTGTCGCGCCCTCCCGCGGGCAGCGCCGTTCGAAAGCGGCGGCTCCGCCGCCCTGCGCCGACTGCGAAACCGAGATTGCCGATCACCGCGTCTTCCGCTTCGCCCGCGCCCGCCTGGGCTTTGACCCGCCCTTCCTGGCGGCGGTTCGCTTCGGCGCTGCCCGCTTGGCTTTTGCGGCACCGCGTTTCGCGCCGCTGCCGGGCGGATAATGGCACACGACCTCGACATTGTGCCCGTCGGGATCGAGCACGAAGGCGCCGTAGTAGTTCGGATGGTAATGCGCGCGCACGCCGGGCGGACCGTTATCGCGCCCGCCGGCCGCGAGAGCCGCCTTGTAGAACGCGTCGACCAGCGCGCGGGTCTTCACCGCGAAGGCGATGTGCGTATGCGGCCGCGTCGGGCCGCCGCCGGCCAGCCAGAAATCGGGCTTGGTGTCGCCGAGGCCCGCCGCGGGCTGCCCGCCCGCCTGTTCGGCCGGAAATTCCATCATCACGGTGTAGCCGAGCGGCGCCAGCGCCGCGGCGTACCACGCCTTGCTTTTCGCGAAATCGCCAACCGCCAATCCGACGTGGTCGAGCATTGCCGGGGCTCCCGCGCTATCCGAGCCGCGCTTTCACCGCGGCCACGACAGCATCCGCCGTGATGCCAAAATGCTTGAAGAGATCGCCGGCCGGCGCCGAAGCGCCGAAGCTCTTCATGCCGACGAAACCGCCCTCGGCGCCGAGCCAGCGCTCCCAGCCCATGGCGATGCCGGCCTCGACCGCGACCCGGACCGTGCCGGCGCCGAGCACCTGCTCGCGATAGGCCGCCGGCTGCGCCTCGAACAGCGACCAGCACGGCATCGAGACGACCGCCGCCTCGATGCCATCGCCCGCCAGCTTCGCCTGCGCATCGAGCGCGACGGCGATTTCCGAGCCGGTGGCGAGCAGCGTCACGCGGCGCGGGCCGGTCGGTTCGCTCAGCACGTAGCCGCCGCGCGCGCAGAGGTTCTCGCGCTGGTGGATCGTTCGCACCGCGGGCAAGGCCTGCCGGGTCAGCACGAGCACCGACGGCGTTTCCTTCGCCGCCAGCGCGAGCGCCCAGCACTCGGCCGTCTCGACCATGTCGGCCGGGCGCATGACCTGGAGATTCGGGATCGCGCGCAGCGCGGCGAGATGCTCGACCGGCTGATGCGTCGGCCCGTCCTCGCCGAGGCCGATCGAATCGTGAGTCATCACGTAGATCACCCGCACGCCCATCAGCGCCGAGAGGCGGATCGACGGGCGGCAATAATCGGTGAAGACGAGGAACGTGCCGCCATAGGGGATGACGCCGCGATGCAGCGCCATGCCGTTCATCGCCGCCGCCATGCCGTGCTCGCGCACGCCGTAATGGATGTAGCCGCCCGAGAAATCGCCGGCTTTGATGATCTTGTGCGCCTTCACCTGCGTGTTGACCGAGCCGGTGAGGTCGGCCGAGCCGCCGACGAGCTCGGGCATCGTCTTGGTGAGTTCCTCGAGCACGGCGCCCGAGCATTGCCGCGTCGCGAGCTTCGGTTTCTCGCCCGCGGCCTTGGCCTTCAGCGATTCGATCGTCGCCGCGAACGTCGCGGGCAGATCGCCGTGGACGACG
>CAZUYG010000446.1:0-3951 GCA_964624265.1 uncultured Candidatus Odyssella sp. | reverse complement strand
CGGCGCATAGTCGATCTCGACGCGCTCGGCCGCATCGGCCGCCGCCTCGCGGCGCTCGGCGATCACGACGGCCACGGCCTCGCCGACATGGCGCACCGCGCCGCGCGCCAGCGCCCAGCGCGGCGGCTCGCTCATCGTGCGGCCGTCCGGCGTCTTGAGCGGCCACAGGCTGCGCATCGGGCCGACGCCGTCGGCCGCCATATCCGCGCCGGAAAGTACCGCGACGACGCCTGACATCCGCCGCGCGGCGCGCGTGTCGATCTTCGCGATCCGCGCGTGCGGATGCGGCGAGCGCACGAAGGCCGCGTGCAATTCTCCCGGAAACACGAGATCGGCCACGAACCGCCCGCGCCCGGTGAGGAACCGCGCGTCCTCCTTGCGCGGAATCGCGGCGCCGATGCCTTCGGCATTGGACGAAGTTTTGGTTTGCGGGGGCGACGTATCCATCGAGAGCCGGGCAAATCTTCTCTCTCCCGCTCGCGGGAGAGAAGGGGCCTGTCGCCGCGCCCTCCGCGCGGCGCCGGGAAGTGAGGGTCGGTGAGCGCGCGAGGCGCCGGGCGAGCGGCGAGGCCGGTCCCTCACCTCCCAATCCGCGCCGAAGGGGCGCGACTTGGGCCCCTCCTCTCCCGCTGCGCGGGAGAGGAAGCCCGCTACTGCATCTCCTCGCGCACGAGATCGAGGCGCTCGAACACGGCCTTGTCGGTGACGACGAAGAGATCGGCGTCGCCGGAAAGCGCGGTGTGGCTGGCCCAGGTCCAGTGCGGGATCGTGAATACGTCGTGCTGCGACCACGCGAAGGTCTTGTCGCCGATCGTCGAGCGGCCCTCGCCGGAGGCCACGAGGCACACCGCGTTGTGCGTGGTACGCCGCGGGCGCGTCGCGACGCCCTTGGCCAGACGGCCCGCGTAGCAGTCGAGCGTCGTCATCACCGAGCCGCCGGTGGCGGGATTGACGTAGCGCAGCCATCTGGCGCCGTCCGCGCCGGGCTTCATCGCCGCGAGCAGGCGGCGCGTGGCTTCGCCGGGATACCGGTATTTCGGCGATTGCGCGCCGTCGGGCTCGAGGCCGGCCGGCATCAGGCCCGCTTCGGACCACAGCCGGTCGTCGCCCTCGTCCACCTCCCAGAACGCGTTGTCGCCATGCGCGCCGGGCTCGAAGAAGCTGGCATCGAGCTGGCAGATCAGCGGCATGTTCGCCGAATCGAACCAGAAGGTGCGCGACTTGCCCTCGTTGATGTGCCCGTGCCAGCACATCGGCGGCGTGAGCACGAGATCGCCCTCGTGCATCTCGCAGCGGCGGCCGTTGACGATCGTCACCGCCCCTTCGGCGCGCGTGGCGTAGCGGATCGCCGCCGCGGTGTGCCGGTGCGGGCGCGCGTGATCGCCCGGCTCCAGCACCGTGAACGCGCCGATGAGGTTGCTGGTCGAGACCGTGGCGCCGCCGAACGACGGATGCGCCATGATGATCGCGCGGCGCTCGATGTCTTCGACCGGCACTTCCTTCGCCGCGCGGTGCGCGAGCGGCTCGATGTCGCGCCAGCGCCAGTGATACGGCACGTCCTTGGCGCTGGGCTTGATCGGCGTGATCGCCTTGTAGCGGTCCCACAGCGGGTGGATATCGGCGCCTTCGAGCGCCGCGATCAGGCCGGCGTCGGGGCGCCCGGTGCGGGCATCATCCATGGCGATCCTCCTCCGGGCGAAGCCCGCGCGCGCCGGCTATTTCGGCAGGTACTGATCGACGTTGGTCTTGTCGACCACCACGTGCGGCACGTAGACCTTGCCGCCTTCGGGCTTCTTGCCGGCGAGATAGTCGATCATCGTCGTCGCGCCGAGCTTGCCCCAGACCATCGGGTTGAGCGCGACCGTCATGTCCATGTCGCCGGCCTTCACCGCGCGCAATGCGGGCGGGATGCCGTTCATGCCGGTCACGACGACGTCTTTCTTCTTGCCGGCCGCGCGCACGGCCTGCGCCGAGCCGAGCCCGAGATCGTCGTTGGCGCCGTAGATCGCGCGGAGATCGGGATGCGCCACCAGCGCGTCCTCGCCGTATTTCAGGCCGTTTTCGCGCGTCAGCAGCATGTCGTGGCTGAACACCACCTTGATGTCGGGATATTTCGCGATCGTGTCGGAGAAGCCTTTGGCGAAATTCTGGAACGCCTGGGCGCCCTGCGGGCCGCGCAGCATGGCGATCTTGCCCTTGTTGCCGATCGTCTTGGCCATCCACTGCGCGATGTCCGCACCGACCTTGAGCTCGTCCACGCCGATGTGGACGGTCTGGCTCGCGCAGGCCGAGCCGCGCGCGATCGACATGATCGGGATGTTCGCGGCCTTGGCGGCGTCGTAGCCCCCGCAGAGGGCCCGCGCGTCGATCGGCGAGATCAGGATGCCCGAAACCTTGCGCGCGATGAGATCGCTGATGCCGTTCAGCTGCTTCGCGATGTCTTCGTTGGCGGTGACGGTGACGACCTCGAAGCCCTTTTCCTTCGCCACCTCGCGGATGCCGCGCAGCATCGCGATGTAGAGCGGATTGTCGTCGGACGCCATCGAGACGCCGATGGTCTTGCCCTGGGCGGTCGCGCCCGCCGAGAACGACGCGGCGACGAGCGCCGCGCACGCGAACACCGTGAATTTGCGCATGACCACCTCTCCCTCGGTTCGGTCATTGATCAGCATAAGCGCCCCCTCGCCCTGGGGCGAGGGGGAACTAGCGCCTCCGCAACCTATCCGCCGCCGCCGCCGCGATTAGCACGACGCCGATGGCCACCTGCTGCCAGTAGGAATGCACGTTGGCGAGATTGAGCGCGTTCGAGAGCACGACGATGATGAACACGCCGATCACGCTCTTGTAGAGCTTGCCCTCGCCGCCATGCAGCGCGGCGCCGCCGAGCACGACGGCGGCGATGGCCGTCAGTTCGTAGAGCAGGCCCGCCGTCGGCTGGCCGGACTGGACGCGCGAGGCGAGCATCACGCCGGCGATGCCGGCCAAGGTACCGCACAGCACGTAGGCCGAGGTCTTGACGCGGTCGACCGGGATGCCGGCGAGGAACGCCGCATCGCGGTTGCCGCCGGTCGCGAACAGGCGGATGCCGTAGGCCGTGTGGTGCAATAGCCAGTGGCAGGCGGCGAAGATCAGCACCGGCAGCCACACCATGTAGGGCAGGCCGAACAGCCGCTCGAGCGCGAAATCGTTGAAGGCGGCCGGCAGGCTGTCTTCGATCGGCACCTGGCGCGCGCCGGTGACGAGCATCGTGACGCCGCGCAGCAGAACCATCGTCGCCAGCGTCGTGATGAACGGATTGACGCCGATCTTGGTGACGATGAAGCCGTTGAGCAGGCCCGCGGCCGCGCCGACGGCGATGCCCGCCAGCACGCCCGGCAGGATGCCGTAATCGACCATCACCATAGCCCGAAAGCGCCACCACCGAGCCGACCGAAAGATCGAATCCGCCCGCGATGATGACGTAGGTCATGCCGATTGCGATGACGGTGAGCACCGCGCCCTGCATCAGGACGTTCGTGATGTTGATGCCCGACAGGAAACGGCTCGAAAGCATCGTCGCGACGATGCAGAGCACGATCAGCGCCACGAGCGGCATCTGGCTCAGCAGCCAGTTGAGGCCCGGCGCCGGGGCGCCCGCGCGTGCGGCCGCGGCCCTCATCCGCCGAGCGCCTTCCGGAGCGCGCCCTCGGTGTAGCCGGGCCCGCGGTCGAGCCGCGCCACCAGCTTGCCCTGGCGCATCGCGAGCACGCTGTCGCTGATCGCCATCACCTCGGCGACTTCGGACGACGAGAGCACGATGGCGCCGCCCTTGCCCGCGAATTCGCGCATGAGGCGGTGGATGTGCGCCTTGGCGCCGATGTCGATGCCGTGCGTGGGCTCGTCGAGCAGCAGCACCGCCGCCTCGCCGGCGATCCAGCGCGCGAACACGACCTTCTGCTGGTTGCCGCCGGA
>CAZUYG010000445.1:0-3953 GCA_964624265.1 uncultured Candidatus Odyssella sp. | reverse complement strand
GATGGCGTCGTCGACGACGAGGCCGATCGCCAGCACCATCGCGAGCAGCGTGAGCAGGTTGATCGAGAAGCCGAGCACCAGCAGCAGAAACAGCACGCCGACGAGCGAGAGCGGAATCGTGACGATCGGGATGATCGTGGAGCGGATGTTCCCGAGGAACAGGAAGATGACGATGATGACGATGACCGCCGCCTCGACGATCGTCGCGATCACCTCGTCGATCGAGGCCTGGATGAACTTGGTCGCGTCGTAGGCGATGTTGGCCTTCAGGCCCGCCGGCAATTGCGCCTGGATATCGGGCATCGCCTTGCGCACCGCGTCGATGACGGTGAGCGGATTGGCCGTGGGCGCCGTGTAGACGCCGACGAACACGGCTTTCAGGCCGTTGAACATCGACGACGAAACGACGCTTTGCGGCCCGAGCTCCACCGTGGCCACGTCGCGCAGCCGGATGAGGGCCTTGCCCTTGGCGAGCACGACGAGCTGCTCGAAGCCGGCGACGCTCGACGGGCTCGTGTCGGCGTTGATCGTGACGCGGATGAAATCGCCCTTCACCTCGCCGGGCGCGGAGGTGAAATTGTTGGCCTGCAGCGCGTTCTGGATGTCGGTGGCGGTGACGCCGAGCGCCGCCATCTTGGCCGGATCGAGCCAGATGCGCATCGCGAAATTCTGGCCGCCCAGGATCTGCGCCTGCGAGACGCCGTCGACCGTCTGCAGCCGCGGCTGGATCACGCGGACCAGATAGTCGGTGATCTGCGCCGCGGTGAGCACGTCGCTGTTGAAGCCGATATACATCAGCGCGAATGCGTCGCCCGTCGTCTTGACCACGATGGGATCGTTGGCCGCGCGCGGCAGCACGTTCCTGACCTGGTTGGTCTTCGCGAGCACCTCGGTCAGCGCCTTGTCGCCGTCGGCGTTGAGCCGCAGCGTGAGCTTCACCACGCTGGTGCCCTGCGTGCTCGACGAGGTGATGTAGTCGATGCCTTCGGTGCTGGCGACCGCCTGCTGGATCGGGATCGTGACGAAGCCCTGCATCAGGTCGGCGTTGGCGCCGGGGTAGGTCGTCGTGATCTCGATCGTGGTGTTGGTGAGCTTCGGATACTGCCGGATCGGCAGCGAGAAGAACGCCTGGATGCCGAGCAGCAGGATGAGCAGGCTCACCACCGTCGCGAGGACGGGGCGCTTGATGAAGATGTCGGTGAAGACGCGCCGCGCGGCGTCCGCCGCGGCCGAGAGACCCGCGCCGCTCATGGCTTCGGCCTCTGGTCGGGCGCGACGAGCGCCGGGCGGTCGTCGAGGCTCACCGCGCCGCCGGGCTGGAGGCGCGTCTGTCCGGAGGTGACGACGCGCTCGCCCTCTTTCACGCCCTCGGACAGGCCGACTTTGCCGGCGCGCCGCTCGACGACGCGCACGAACCGGCGCTCGGTGGTGAGCTGCGGCTTGTTGTCGGCGCCCATCACCGGCTTGCCGTCCTTGTCTTTCTTTTCGACGACGACGTAGACCGAATCGCCGTAGAGGCTGAACGACACGGCGGTTTCGGGCACGGTGACGACCGTGCGCTCTTCCGAGAGCTTCACCGTGAGGCGCGCGAACTGGCCGGGCACGAGCAGCCCGTCCTTGTTCGCCAGCGTCGCCTGCACGAGCAGGTTGCGCGTGGCGTCGTCCACCTTCGCGTCGAGCGATGTGATCTTGCCCTCGAAGACGTGCCCGGCCAGGCCTTCGACCGTGACCGTGACCGCCTGATCGACCTTGAGGCGCGGAATCTCGCGCTCGGGCAGGGTGAAGTTCACGAAGATCGGATCGACCGACTGCAGCGAGACGATGGCCGCCCCGGCCGCGAGATACTGGCCGAGATTGACCTGGCGGATGCCGAGCCGCCCGGCGAACGGCGCCACGATGGTTTTCTGGTTGATCTGCGCGCGGATCAGCTCCACCTGCGCCGCGGACTGGTCGCGCTGCGCGATCGCCGTGTCGAGATTGGCCTGGGCCATGTTGCCGCGCTCGGCCAGCTCGCGCGCGCGGATGAGATTGAGCTCTTTGAGGCGCATGTCGGCGGTGGCCGCCTGCAGCTGCGCGCGCTCGGTGGAATCGTCGAGCTTCAGGATCGTCTCGCCGGCCTTCACCCACTTGCCCGATTCGAACAGGATGGAATCGACGCGGCCCGCGATCTGCGGCGCGAGCGTGACGCCGCGCTGCGCCTCGACCGTGCCGATCGCCGGCAGTTCGCCGCGCCAGGCTTCGGCCTTGGCGAGCGTCGTCGTGACCGGAACCGGCGGCTGCGCCTGGAGCTTGGCCACGAAGCCGGCGATGAACATCGGCTTCAGGACGTAGTTGAACGCGCCCAGCCCGCCGAACAGGACGGCGAGGGCGACGATGGTGATGACGTACCAGCGCTTCTTCACGCGCTGACGGGGCGCCTTGATCCTCGACTGGGGGTCGCTCACTTGATCCCTCGTTGGTTCGGGTGAACCGTCGTTACCGGTCTTTTGTCTCGCCGCCGCTTTTCGCGGCCGGCCCGGCGCTTCTGCGCCAGCGTTTTTTCGTCAGTCGGCGCGTTGCGGCCGCGCGAGCGCCGCGATCAGGTAGCGGACGACGCGCCGTGCATCCGCCTCGAGATCCTTGTGCGCGAATTGCGCGATGATCGCCGGATGCAGCACGCCGGTGCAGGCCGTGCACACGGCATGGGCGACGTCCATCGGTTCGACGCCCGGCGCGAATTCGCCGCGCGCGACGCCGTCGGCGACGAGCTCGGCGATCATCTCGTGCACCGCCGCGATGTGGCGATCGACGGCGGCCCAGTTCTCTTCCATCCCCGCCGCCACCATCTCGTGCATGCGGCGCTCGGAGACGCAGCGGGTCTTGTTGTAGCGGTGCAGCTCGAGGATGAAGCGTTCGAGGCGCTCGGCCGCCGGCCGGTCTTCCATCATCACCGCGCGCAGGATGCCGTGCACGCCGGCGAAGTGTTTTTCGCAGATCGCCTCGTTGATCGCCGCCTTCGAGGAGAAGAAGCGGTAGATGTTGGCCGGCGACATGTCGAGCGCGCGGGCGATGTCGGCCACGGCCGTCTTGGCGTAGCCCATGCGCCGGAACTGCTCCTCGGCGGCGGCAAGAATGCGCGCAACCGTGGTGTCGGTGCTCTGCGGGCGCCGGGACGACATGCTGGGGGGCCGTTTCTTGAAAACTGACGATTTCTAACAATCGTCAGCACAAATCGTCAAATGATATTGCTGCGACGCAATATCAATTCGCAAACGTGATATTTCAACAGGTTGGCGAGGGCCGCGACTACGGCTCGTTCACATCCAGTGCATACCCCGCGGACCGCACCGTGCGGATCACGTCGGGCTCGCCGTCGCCGTTGATGGCCTTGCGCAGACGGCGGATGTGGACGTCGACCGTGCGCGGCTCGACGTAAACGTCGTGGCCCCACACCGCATCGAGCAATTGCTCGCGCGCGAAGACGCGGCCGGGGTGCTCGAGGAAGTGGCGCAGCAGGCGGAACTCCGTCGGCCCGAGATGGATCGGGCGGCCGTTGCGCGTGACGCGGTGGGCGGCGAGATCCATGTGGATGCCGGAATAGTCGAGCGCCTCTTCGGCCGTGGAGGGCCGCGAGCGGCGCAGCACGGCGCGCACGCGCGCCACCAGCTCGGTGGGCGAGAACGGTTTCGTGACGTAATCGTCGGCGCCGCTGTCGAGGCCGCGCACGCGGTCCGCTTCCTCGCCGCGCGCGGTGAGCATGATGACCGGCACGTCGCGCGTCTCGGCCTTGCGGCGGATCTGGCGGCAGACCTCGAGCCCGGAGATCGACGGCAGCATCCAGTCGAGCACGATGAGATCGGGGCGGCGCTCGGCGATCGCCATCAACGCCTCGTCGCCGTCGAGCGCGGTGGCGACTTCGTAGCCGGCCGCTTCGAAATTGTAGCGCAGCAGCGTGACCAGCGCCTGTTCGTCCT
>CAZUYG010000444.1:0-3956 GCA_964624265.1 uncultured Candidatus Odyssella sp. | reverse complement strand
GGCCGAAGGCCTCGATGCCGCGCACCTCGCCGCGCTGAAACGCCTGTTCGCGCGCGTCGAGCCCGGCCTCGTTTCCGAGCACGTTTCGTGGAGCGTTTCGGGCGGCGTCTACTACAACGATCTGCTGCCGCTGCCGCTGACCGAGGAATCGCTCGCCGTTTTCTGCCGCAACGTGGACCACGCGCAGACGACTTTCGGCCGCCGCATCCTGGTCGAAAATCCGTCGACCTATCTCGATTTCGCCGCCTCGCGCATTCCCGAGCCCGACTTCATCGCCGAGATCGTGCGCCGCACCGGCTGCGGCCTGCTGCTCGACGTGAACAACATCCATGTCAGCGCGCACAACCGCGGCTTCGACGCCGCCGCCTATCTTGCGGCGCTACCGCTCGAGGCCGTCGGCGAGATCCACATCGCCGGCCATGCCAGCCGTAGCATCGGCGGCGAAACCGTGCTCATCGACGACCACGGCTCGCGCGTCATCGCGCCGGTGTGGCGCCTGCTCGACGCGGCATTGGCACGGACCGGCCCGGTGCCGGTGCTCGTCGAATGGGACACCGATATTCCGCCGCTCGACGTTCTGCTGGCGGAAGCGGCGCAGGCCGAGAGCGCCATCCGCCGCGCGGCGCCGCCGCCAGCCGCTGCGAAACCGCTGAGTGCCGTCCATGCTGCGTGACCTGCAGACGCAGATGGCGCGGAGCCTGCTGGAGGACTTCAAGGCGCCGCCGCCCGCAGGCCTCGTCGCGGGCGACGCCGCGCGCGCCGGCGCGCGCTTCATGATCCACCGCGGCAACGTGATCGAATCGCTCGCCAACGCGCTCGGCCACTCGTTCCCCGCCGTGAAAGCCATTGCCGGCGACGGCAATTTCCGCGTGCTCGCCGCCGCCTATGTGCGCGCGTGCCCGCCGCTGAAACCGCAACTGCTGAGCTATGGCGCGACGTTTCCCGGCTTCGTCGCCGGCCATGCGGCGGCCATGCACGATTTTCCGTTCCTGGCCGATCTCGCCCGCCTCGAATGGGCGATGAACGAGGCCTATTACGCAGACGAGGCGCCGGCGCTGGCGCCCGAGACGCTCGGCGCGATCGCGCCCGAGCGGCTGCCGGCGCTCCGCCTTTCCCTGCATCCGGCGGCGCGCGTCGTCGCCTCCGAACATCCGATTCACGCGATCTGGCAGGCCGCGACGGCAGGCGGCCCCGTGCCCGATCCCGCGCAAGAGACCGGCGCGCCGCAAGGCGAAGCCGTCCTCGTGGCGCGCCCATCCGGCCCGGTCGAAGCATGGAAGCTCGCGCCGGGCGAAACCGCTTTTCTGGGGGCCGTTGCCGCGGGGGCACCCCTGGAGAACGCCCTGGCCGAGGCCGTCATGGCCGAAGCCGGGTTCGACTTCGCCGCCATCCTGGCGGCATGTCTCTCCCGCGGCGTCTTCGGCGCCGAGGTCTCGTTCGATCCAACGCTCAATGGAGGGGTCGCATGACCACCATGATCAAGACTTCGGACGCCGCCCTGCCCCGTGCCGGCGGCGGCCTCTTCTCGCCGATCGGCCGCCTGTTCGACGCCCACGAGGCCGTGGGCCGCGGACTGACCCGGCTGGTCGAGCCGCTGTTCAACGTCGCCGCGCGCATCTGGATGGGAAAGATCTTCCTCGATTCCGGGCTGGCGCGGGTCGCCAATTGGGACAAGCAGGAGTTCCTGTTCCAGGAGGAATACAAGCTCGGCCTGCTCTCGCCGAAACTGTGGGCGATCATCACGACCGGCGCCGAGCTGGTGCTGCCGGTGCTGCTGTTCGTCGGCCTCTTCACGCGGGTGCCGGCGCTGGGCCTGCTGATCATGACCGCGTTCATCCACTTCGTGGTGGGGCTGGCGAACGACGATTATCTCGCGCCCTATCACTATGTGTGGATGCTGGTGTTCGGCTACCTGTTCATCCGCGGCGGCGGCCCGTTCTCGATCGACGGGTTCATCAAGAGCCAGCGCGAGTAGGGTGCACGCCCCGCCCCGCACTTCCCGTCGCCGCGCGCGAAGGGGATTCGCCAGATTCCGCGCGCGCACGAGGAAGATTTGGAGGAGGCGTGCACCCCGCCCAAGCGATGGACCGGCGATATGGCGGACGCCGGGCTCTCTTGGTGACGGGTTCCTAACGCAACCGGCGTGAAGCCAGCGTCAAGCGAAGCGTCAAGCGGCGGCGGTGCGGCGATGACGGTGCGGGGTTTCGGCGATTTCCGCGCGTTGCGCCGCGTCGCGTCTGCGGAAGGCGGCACGTCGCGCGTAATATTTCACAATCCGCAACTGCGGACGCGTCGGCACTATTGCAGCAGCCGGGGCAGGAACAGCACCAGCCCCGGCGCCGCAGCCAAGAGAACGATGACCCCGATTTGGCAGGCGACATAAGGCAGCGCGGCCCGCGAGACCTCGCCGAGCGTCGTGCCGGGAACCACGCCCATCATCACGAACAGCAGCATGCCGAACGGCGGGGTGGTGAAGCCGATCTCGATCGCGATCAGCATGATGGTGCAGAACCAGATCAGATCGAAACCCAGCGACTGCGCGAGCGGCAAATAGAGCGGCATCGTGAGCAGCATGATCGACAGCGAGTCGATGAAGCAGCCGAGCAGCAGCAGGATCCCGAACATTACCGCCAGCATCGCGAAGGGATCGAGCGAAAGCCCGGCGGTCCACTGCACGAAACCCGCGCTGCTGCCGGAAAAGGAAAGCATCTGCGCGAAGGTCGATGCCGCCACGATCAGGATGAAGCTCATCGCCGTGACGCGCATCGCGTCTTCGAGCGCCTGATTGATCTTGCGCCAATCGAGCACGCGGTAGGCCGCCGCGAGGATCACGACGGCGAGGCAGCCGAGCGCGGCGGCCTCGGTGGGAGTGGCGATGCCGAGGATCATCGTGCCGACGACCATGAACACGATGAGCCCCATCGGCAGCACGTCGCGGACGACGAGCTTCAGCGCGACCGGGAACGGCGTGCGCTCCACCTCGTAGCGCGGCGCGGCGGCCGGATCGAGCCGCACCTGGAGATAGATCAGCAGGACGTAGGACAGCGCGATGAGCACGCCCGGCACGATGCCGGCGAGCAGCAGCGCCGCCACGTCGACGCGCGCGAGGCTGCCGAGGAAGACCGTCATGCTCGACGGCGGTATGATCACGGCGAGCCCGCCCGCCCCCAGCACCGGCCCCGCCGCCAGCGCGAGCTTGTAGCCGCGCCGGCGCATCTCGGGCACCATGACGCTGCCCATCATGCCGGTGTTGGCGATGCTCGAGCCTGACAGCGCCGCGAATACGGTGCTGGCGGCGACCGTGACGTAGGCGAGGCGACCCGGCAGCGCGCCGAAGCAGCGGTCGAGCGCGTCGAGGACCCGTATTGCGAGGCCCGACCGGAAGAACAACGTGCCCATGAACAGGAAGAGCGGCACCGGCGCGAGCGAGAAATTGGCGACCGCCTCCGCGCCGTTCGCGATCATCTGCACGACGCCGCGCAGCCCGCCCATGAACAGGAACGCGCCGAGGATGTTGGTGAGGAAAAACGCCGCCAGCACGGGCAGGCCGACGAACATCAGCCCGAGCGCGGCGCCGGTGAGCAGCAGCAGAAGCGCGTACCACTCCATGCCGCGCCGCCTTAGAGCGAATCCGCGTCTTCCGCGCGGCGCTCGAACAGCGAATCCGAAACGAAGAGAAAGCGTGCGAACTCGACGGCGCCGAGCGCGAAGCCGAGCACGAGCGGCAGCAGGTTGATCCAGGCGGGAACGTTGACCGCCTTCACCTGAAAATCGCCGCTGGCGATGGCGTCCGCGGTCATGACCGCCGCGACGGCCGCCAGAAAGGCGAGGGTCGCGGCGGCCGTCAGCGCGATGCCGGCCTCCCAGACGCGGCGGACGCGGCCGCGCAGTCCGCGCACGACGATTTCGAGCACGACGTGGCCCTTGCGCCGCACGAGGTAGGGCACCCCGAGACC
>CAZUYG010000443.1:0-3959 GCA_964624265.1 uncultured Candidatus Odyssella sp. | reverse complement strand
GCACCTTCGGCCTTGCCGGCGCCGACCAGCGTGTGCATCTCGTCGATGAACAGCACGATCTCGCCGGCCGCGGCCGTCACTTCCGACAGCACGGACTTCAGGCGCTCTTCGAACTCGCCGCGAAACTTCGCGCCCGCGACCATGGCGCCCAGATCGAGCGCCAGCACCTTCTTGTTCTTGAGCGATTCGGGCACGTCTTCGCGCACGATGCGGTAGGCGAGGCCTTCGACGATCGCGGTCTTGCCGACGCCGGGTTCGCCGATCAGCACGGGATTGTTCTTCGTGCGGCGCGAAAGCACCTGGATCGTGCGGCGGATCTCCTCGTCGCGGCCGATGACCGGATCGAGCTTGCCGTCGCGCGCGGCCTGCGTGAGATCGCGCGCGTATTTCTTGAGCGCGTCGTAGCCGGATTCGGCCGAAGCGCTGTCGGCGGTGCGGCCCTTCCGGAGCTGGTCGATCGCGGTGTTGAGATTCTGGGCGGTGACGCCGGCGCGTTTCAACGCGTCGGCCGCTTGCGTGCCGGCGGCAAGCGCCAGCGCCAGCAGCAGACGCTCCACGGTGACGTAGCTGTCGCCGGCCTTCTTCGCGATCTGCTGCGCCTGATCGAACAGGCGCGCGATCTCGGCGGTGGCGTAGGGCTGGGCGCCCTGGCCGGAAACCTTGGGAAGCTTGGCGAGCGCCTGATCGACGGCGGCCACCGCCAGCTCGGGCTTGCCGCCGGCGGCCGAAATGAGATTCGCCGCCATGCCCTCTTCGTCCTCGAGCAGCGCCTTCAGAAGATGCTCGGGCGTGAGCTGCTGGTGATTGGCGCGGATCGCCACGGCCTGCGCCGCCTGCACGAAGCCGCGGGCGCGCTCGGTGTAGTTCTCGAAGTTCATCAGTCCGTCCCCCTTTCAAGGCAGGATCTATTGCGGACCCGGCGACCGGCATCCGCTTCAACGCCGATATGGGGAGATGGTTGCGGCGCTGCAAGGCGGGGGAGCGCCGCGCCGGGGACGCATCCCGCGGCCCGCGCCATGTGCCCGCGGACTTGCGCGGCCCCGCTCATCCGCCGGGGAGAAAATCTCTTTTTGTTTCAATATATTATGATCTGCCGCGAAAAATGGCCGGCCAGCCGGAGAAGGCGCGCGCCGGTGAACTTGATACTCGTCAAGCGGCGAGGCCCGATTTTGTTGATCAGGATCAATGCCGCCGGCCTTTCGAACGCCAAAATATTTGTATTGGTTTCGGAGGATCCAACCATGTCCAAGACTCTCGCCATCGTGCAGCGCGAACATCGCGCGCTCGCCGCCGTGCTCTACACATTCGACCACGTCCTGGCCGACATCCGCGCCGGGAAGGTGACGGCGGATCTCGCGCTGTTCGACGCGATCTTGTCCTACGTCCAGGATTTTCCGGACCGCTTCCATCATCCCAAGGAAGACAACGTGCTGTTTCCGCTGGTGCTGAAGCACGCGCCCGAAGTGAAGCCGGTGATCGAAGAGCTGCAGGCGCAGCATCACGAGGGCATACGCCTGACCAACGACCTCAAGTGGAAGCTCGACGCCTGGAAGGCCGATCCGGAAAAGGGTTTCGCCCAATTCGACGCGGCCGCGCAGAAATTCATCGAGTGGCAGCGCAAGCACATGGCGAAGGAAGAGCGCACCGTGATCCCGGCGGCGCGCGAGAAGCTGACCGCGGCCGACTGGGTCGGCGCCGACGCCTCGTTCGCCGACAACGACGATCCGATCTTCGGCGCCAATCCGAAGAAGGCGTACGACCAGCTCCTGTCGAAGATCGCGAGCCTGGCGCCGGAGCCCTACGGCCTCGCCGGCCGCAAGGAGCCCAAGAAGGGCGAGCCCGAGCTCACGCCGAGCCGGCGCGAGCAGCTGGTGCAGCTGCACTGGATCTGATCCCGCGCGGATCGAAACGACGCTGCCCGGATCTTGGTGAGGCCTCCGCCGCCGCGCAACGCGCGGCGGCCGGTGGCGCGCCCGCCGTTTAGCCGAGCAAACCCCGTCTCCGCGCACATGCGGTCGATGCAAAAGCCTCGTTGGACCGCGGGCGCGCGGCACGGCATTGATCGGCGGCGGGAGGATGGCGATGACGAAAGCGCGCGCGCGATCGAAGGCGGACACGTCCGCCCGGCCCTTCTTGCGGAACCACTGGTATGTCGCGGCGTGGGCCGACGAGGTGGGGCGCAAGCCGCTCGCCCGCGTCGTGCTCGGCGAATATCTCGTGCTGTATCGCACCGAGGCCGGCACGGCCGTGGCGCTCGAGAACCGCTGCCCGCACCGCAATCTGCCGCTGTCCGAAGGCCGCCTCGTCGGCGACGCGCTGGAATGCGGCTATCACGGCATGGTGTTCGACTGCACCGGCGCGTGCACGCACCTGCCGGGCGAGCCGACGCCGCCGCACTGGGCGCGCGTGCGCGCCTATCCGGTGATCGAGCGGCGCGGCTGGGTGCTGGTTTGGATGGGCGATCCCGACAAGGCCGACGAGCGCACGGCCCCCGACTACAATGTGCGGCTGGCCGATCCCGCCTGGTGGCACGTGAAGGGCCACATCGCCGTGAAATGCGGCTATCGCCTGATCCTCGACAACCTGCTCGATCTCTCGCACCTCGCCTATGTGCACAGTTCGACGACGGGCAACCGCGCGCTCGCCGAGCAGGCCACGATCGCCGCCGAAACCGAAGGCGACCGCGTGCGCGTGACGCGGTGGATGACCGGCATTCCCGCAGCGAAGGCCTTCGTTGACTACGCCGGCTACGACGGCGCCATCGACCGCTGGCAGGGCAGCGAGTTCATCCCGCCCTCCTACATCTACGTGAACAGCGGAACGGCCCCCACCGGGCAGGGCGTTCCGCCGGCGGAGCGCATGACGAACCAAGGGCTGTGGGGTTTCGTCGTCTATCACGCGATCACGCCCGAGACCGAATCGACGACGCACCAATTCTGGGCGATGGCGATCGAGCGCCGGTTCGTTCCCCCCGCGATGCTGCCCGAGTTCGAGCGCCAGATGATCAACATTCCGCTGGAAGACGTCGCCGTCTACGAAGCCCAGCAGCGCGCAATCGGGCTCGACCCCGAGGCCCGCGGCGACGTTCACCCGCGCGGCATGATCGCCGCCGACAAGGGATTGTTCGCGATGCGCCGCATCCTTCAGCGGCTGCACGCCGAGGAGCAGCGCCGCGCATGACCGTGACCCCCACCGCCCACTACCCCACCCTCAAAGGCCGCGTCGCGATCGTCACCGGCGGCGGGCAGGCGCTCGGCCGCGCCTACGCGCTGCACCTCGCGGCGCAGGGCGCCATTCCGGTGATCGCCGAGTTCAACGAAGCCGCCGGCGCGCGCGTGGCGAAGGAAATCGAGGACGGCGGCGGCAAGGCGCTGTTCGTCGCGACCGACGTGGGCTCGGCGCCCGCGATCGCGGCGATGGCCGAAGCCGTGCTCGCGCGCTTCGGGCGCATCGATATCCTCATCCACAACGCCGCGCTTTTCTCGAAGATCACGATGAAGCCGTTCTGGGAGCTTCCGGCCGAGGAATGGGAGCGCGCGATGGACGTGAACATCACCGGCGCGTTCCACTGCGCGCGCGCCGTGGTGCCGGCGATGCAGAAGGCGGGCTGGGGCCGAATCCTCAACATCGCTTCGGGCACGCCGCTGCTCGGCCTGCCGAATTATCTCCACTACATCACGTCGAAATCCGCGCAGTTCGGCATGACGCGCTCGATGGCGCGCGAGCTCGGGCCTTGGAACATCACCGTGAACACGTTCATTCCGGGCGTGACCAAAACCGAGGTCGAGCGCCCTTCGGTTTCCGAGGAGAAATTCAAGGGCTACGTCGCGATGCAGTGCCTGAAGCGCATGAGCACGCCCGACGACATGGCGAAGGTGATGACGTTCCTCTGCTCCGACGAAGCGGCGTGGATCACGGGCCAGACGATCCTTGCGGACGGCGGGCTGAATTTCATCTAG
>CAZUYG010000442.1:0-3963 GCA_964624265.1 uncultured Candidatus Odyssella sp. | reverse complement strand
GGGCCGAGATCGGCGGCGGCGTGCAGATCCGGGTGGGAGTCGATCGCCGCCACCTTGCCGCCCGGGAACACCACGACGCCGGCAAAGGCCGAGGCCTGATCGCGCCGGCGCTGCATCAGCACCTCGATGCCGCCGCCGCTGTCGCGCAGCAGCATGACGGCGGCGGAGGGAATGGCCGGAGACGGCGAGGCGGGCTGGCTCATGCGGATGCTTGTTGCAGGCGCCGCGCCGCGCGGTCAAGGTGCGCGCGGCGCCGCGCGGAGGGGTTCATGCGCATCGGCATCGTCGGCTTCGGCTTCATCGGCAGGCACCTTTACCAGCGGCTCATGCAGGGCGGGGAGCCGGGCCTGTCGGTGGCGTTCGTGTGGAACCGCTCGCCGGGCAAGATCGCCGGCGTGCCGCTCGGCCTCATCCTGCGCGACCTCGCCGAAGCCACCGCAAAGCGCGCCGATCTCATCGTCGAAGTGGCGCACCCCGAGGTCACGCGCATGCACGGCGCGGAATTCGTCGCGGCCGCGGATTATCTCGTCACGTCCGTCACGGCGCTGGCCGACGACGCGCTGCGCGCCCGGCTCATCGAAACGGCGCAGTCCCACAAACACCGCCTGTTCGTCCCGCACGGCGCTCTGGTGGGCCTCGACACGCTGGTCGAGCAGCGCCACCGCCTCGCCGAGGTGACGATCACGTTCCGCAAGCACCCGAAGAACCTCGATTTCGCCGAAAGCGGCGTCGATCCCGAGATCGTCAAGGGCCCGACCGTGCTCTACGACGGGCCGGCGCGCGGCATCGCGCCGCTATTCCCGCGCAACATCAACACGATGATCACCTGCGCGATCGCCACGGTGGGGCTCGACAAATGCCGCGCCGTGCTGATCGCCGATCCCGCGCTCGACAAGGCCTATGCCGAGATCGAAGCGAAGGGCCACGACGGCTCGCGCATCGCGACCTGGAACGAGCAGCCGGCCACCGGCGTCTCGGGCAACGACATGCTCGCCTCGATCATCGGCTCCGTGCGCGCGGCCGTGGGGCGGCCGCCCGGCCTCGCGTTCGTCTGAGGCGTGTCCCAGCGGATCCACAAGGATTGGGTGGTTCTCGCCAGCATCGAGAACGCCGAGCACGACCGCTGCGTCGATCTCTTCCGCCGCCCCGACGGCAGCTTTGGCTTCGAAGAATTCCGCCGCGATCCCGAAGATGCGGGCGCGTGGACGCCGGTGCAGTTCTTTGCAGGGATGAGATTCGCCACACGCGGCGAGGCAATGGAAGCGGCGCGGCGCGCGGTAGCGTGGCTCACATAGCGGAGCGAGATCGCGCGGCGCCGGCCCTCACTTCCCAAGCAACGCCCTTGGCGTTGCCTGGGCCCCTTCTCTCCCACTTCGTGGGAGAGAATAGGAAGTGGTGGCCTCTTTCTTCTCTCTCCCGCGCAGCGGGAGAGAAGGGGCCCATTTGCCGCTTGCGGCAAATGGGAAGTGAGGGCCGGCGCCGCACGCTCTCAATCGAACGCTTTGAACTTGATCGTCGGATCGCGCTTGATCTGCTCGACCAGCGCCACTTCCCAGTCGAGGTAGTTCTGCATGTGCTGCTTCAGCACTTCGCCGGGGTGGTCGTAGGGCTTGTACCAGACGTCGTCGGTGGTCGTGGTGGCGCGGTCGAGGCCTTTCTCGACCGGCAGGCCGGCGGCGAACCATGCGGCATTGCCGCCGGCGAGCACGGAAATCTCGGCGTTCGGCCACAGCGCCGCCGCCTCGCGCGCCGCGAGGCGCGCGAGAACGCCGTCCTCGGAGGTCAGCAGCAGGGCGCGCGGGTTGAAGACGAAACGTCTCGCGTCCGCGAGCCGCGAGCGCACCGCCCACCAGGCGTGCGGCACGTGCCGGTCGCGATAGTGCAGGCTCGTCGCGAAATCGATCGCCGCGAAATCCGATTGCCCGCGCATACGCTGATACCAGTCGGCGGGCGCGATCTTGCGCCATTGCGGCAGACCGCCGGCGATCGGCCATAAAGCCTTCCCGCGCGCCACCGGCCAGCCCGAGAAGCCGTCGTGCCCCTCCGGCGTCAGCACGAACACGTCGCGCCAGCCGAGCTGGATCAGCCACGAGGCGGTCATCACCGCGCGCACGCGCTCGGGATCGCAGAGAACGATGCGCGCGTTGCGCACCGCGCAGTATTCGTCGGTCGCCTGCACGAGCTGCCCGCCCGGCGCATGGCGCGTTCCGGCGATGTGCCCGGCCGCGAACTCCTCCGGCGAACGCACGTCGAGGAAATAGGTCGTGCGCGCGGCATCGCGCAGCCACGCCTGGACCTGCGCGCGCGCCGCGAATTTCACGCGGAAGCGCTTGGCGACGCGGGCCGCGGCGGCCCGCGCGGCCGCGGTGCCTTCGCGCGAAGGCGGCGGCGCGCGATGCTGGGCGCCGTGCTCGCACTGGAACCCGGCCAGCTCCCAGCCCATCGTGCCGTCCTTGAGCGCCACCACCTTGTTCGGGATGCCGGCATTGATCAGCGATTGCGCGCCGATGATGCTGCGCGTGCGCCCGGCGCAATTGACGACGACGAGCGTGTCGGGATCCGGCGCCTGGTCGTGCACGCGGAACGCCAGCTCGGCGCCGGGCGAATCGATGCCGCCCGGAATGCTCATGCGCCGGTATTCCTCGAACGGCCGCGAATCGAGGATCACCATCTTCGCGCCGGAGTCCTTCAGCGCCTTCAGCTCGGCGGCCGGAATGCGCGGCGTCTCGTAATGGTGCTCGACGAACTCGCCGAACGCCTTCGAGGGGACGTTGATGCCGCTGAACACCTCGAAGCCGGCCGCGCGCCTGGCGGGCAGGCCGCCGGCGAGACCCGCGACAGCGTCGTAGCCCCAGGCGGCCAGCCGCGCGGCGGCGGTTTCGGCCAGGCCATCGCCGTCGTCGAACAGCACGATCGCCGCCGTGCGGCGCGGCACGAGCTCGGGAATCAGCATTTCGAGCCGCGAGAGCGGCGCCGACGAGGCGAAGAACGGATGGCCCTTCAGGTGCACGCCCTGCTCGCGCGCGTCGAGCAGCGCGATCTCGCTTGTGCCGCCGAGCCGCCGATGCAGTTCTTGCGCCGTGACCGTCTTCATCGCGCGCGCGCCTCGCGGATGTCGCTGTGCGCCGGGAACACTTTCCAGACCTTCGCGTCTTCCCTGTAGTACTCGCGCCGATGCAGCTGCTCGAGGCCCTTGCCGTACATGTGGAGATTGAGCGCGGGCCCGTCGATGTGGATCGAATGGAGATCGTCGGGCAGGAAGGCCACGCCGGTGCCCTGCTTGACGACGGCGCCGCCGGTCTGGCGGACGCCCTCGGGCGCGCGCTCGTAGAAGCGGTTCTGCTCTTCGCCCGTGATGCCGACGATGATCGCCCAGACCGTGTGATTGTGCGCCGGCGATTTCACGCCGCCGCGCGCCGCGTTGGCATAGAGCGCGAAGCGGTGGTCGTCGTCTTCCGAGATGCGGTAGAGCGTCGAATTGCGCTCGTCGCCGGCGGGCGGCGCGGGAAAGTCCGCGGGCGCGAACAGATCGGCGCGCGCGGCGAGCTTCATCAGCCGCGCCTTCATGCGCTCCAGCGAGTCGCGCGTGACGCCGTCTTTCGCCTCGATGGCGCGGATATCGGCCACCGCCTCCCTGATCGCGCTCGCGCGCTCGTTCGCACGGTCCATGGCGCACCTCCGTCGTGACGGCTCAAATCTAGGCGCGTCGGGAAAGCAAGGGAACAGGGAGCCGGGGAGCCGGGGAGAAGCAAGGAGTATTCACCACCAAGACACCAAGACACGAAGAGGAAGGGCTGCGCGCCAAGTGGCGCGCGAAGCGAAAATTTGCCCCTTCTCTTCGCGCGGCCGTCTTGGCCGCGCTACTCGTCTACGTCGTGTCTTGGTGGTGAGTCTTCTTTCGTTCTCCCCGGCTCCCTGTTCACTTACACTTTGAGCACGCCGGTGAGGCCGTCGAACAGGAGT
>CAZUYG010000441.1:0-3963 GCA_964624265.1 uncultured Candidatus Odyssella sp. | reverse complement strand
TCCAGGGCGAGCATCGCGCGATCGTCTCCGCGATCCGCAACCGCGACCCGGCCGCCGCGCGCGAGGCGATGCGGCGCCATCTGACGAGCGGACGCGAGCGCTATCGGAAGCTCGCGGCGGCGGAAACCGAAGCATGACGGCGGCGATGGCTCCGAAGGCGAATCGCGTCCTTCTCACCGGCGCGGCCGGCGGCGTCGGCACGATGCTGCGCAGGCTCCTGAAGGGCGTCTATGCCGAGCTGCGCCTCAGCGACATCGTGAAGCCCGCGGATCTCGGCAAGGACGACGAATTCGTTCAGGCCGATCTCGCCGACATGGCGGCGGTGGAGAAGATCGTCGAAGGCGTGGACGGCATCATCCATATGGGCGGTGTCTCGGTCGAAAAGCCGTGGGAAGCGATCCACCAGGCCAACATCGTCGGCGGCTACAATCTGTTCGAGGCGGCGCGCCGGCACGGCGTGAAGCGGGTCGTGTTCGCCTCGTCGAATCACGCGGTCGGCTTCTATCGCCGCAACCGGAGGATCGGAACCGAGGTGCCGGTGCGGCCCGACAGCCGCTATGGCGTGAGCAAGGCGTTCGGCGAGGCGCTGGCCGCGCTCTATGCCGACAAATACGGCCTCCGCGTGTTGTGCATCCGCATCGGCAACGTCACGGACAAGCCGGCCGATATGCGCCGGCTCTCGATCTGGGTCAGCCCCGACGATCTCGTGCAGCTCATCCGCATCGGCCTCGAGCACCCGTCGCTCACCTACGAGATCGTCTACGGCGCGTCCGACAACGCGCGCAGCTGGTGGGACAACGCCGCCGCGTTCCGCCTGGGCTACAGGCCCGCGGGCCGCGCCGAAGATCATCTCGCGCACGCGCTGGAGGGCCAGGCCAGGCTGCCGCGCGATCCGATCGGCGATCTTTTCGAAGGCGGCCCGTTCTGCAGCAGCGAATTCGCCGGCGACCCCGAAACGCGCGGCGGCTGAGCGCGCAGCGATGCCGCAGCCAGTCCGCGTCTTTCTCACGCACACGCCCGAGATGCGCGCCAACTACTACGGCGAGCGTGCGCTCGCGGCGCTGCGCGCCGTCGCCGAGGTGAAGCTCAATCCGTTCGGCCGCGTCCTCGGCGCCGCGGACGTGATCGCGCTGGCGAAAGACTGCGACATCATCATTGCCGACCGGCAGACGCCGGGCGAAGCGGCGGTCTTCGAAAGCCTGCCGGATCTCTGCGTCTTCGAGCGCGTCGCGGTCGATATCCGCAATATCGACGTGGCTGCCGCGAGCCGCGCCGGCGTGCTGGTCACGCGCGCCTCGCCGGGATTCGTGCCCGCCGTCGCCGAGTGGATCGTCGGCGCGATGGTCGATGCGGGCCGCCACGTCACGCATTACAGCGCCGCCTACCGCGCGGGCGAGGCGCCGCCGGCCGCACGCATGGGCCGCCAGCTCCGCGACGCCACGGTCGGCATCATCGGCTACGGCGCGATCGGCGCCTATCTCGCCGATCTCGCTCTGACGCTGGGCATGCGCGTGCTCGTCCACGATCCCTACAAGACGGTCGAGCCGCCGCTCGCGCCGCGCCCGCTCGACGCCCTCCTGGCCGAATCCGATTTCGTCGTGCCGCTCGCCGTCGCCAACGAGGAAACGGAGAACCTGATCAACGCGGCTGCGCTCGCGCGCATGAAGCCCACGGCGTGGCTCGTGAACGCGTCGCGCGGCAACCTCGTCGACGAGGCCGCGCTCGAGGCGGCGCTCGACGCGAAGCGCATCGCCGGCGCCGTGCTCGATGTCGGCCGCGCGCCCGACCAGATGCCGTCGCCGCATCTCGCGCGCCGCGCCGACGTGATCGCGACGCCCCACATCGCGGGCCTGACGCCCGAGGCCATCGAGCACCAGGCGCTCGAAACCGCGCGGCAGGCGGCCGCGCTGATCCGCGGCGAGATTCCGCCCGGCGCGGTGAACGCCGAAAAAGCAACGAAGCTGGCGCGTCTGAAGCGTTAGCGCCTTCAACGGGAGAAACGCGATGGCCTCGGAAGGAAAGCGTCCGCGCCTCACGGCGCCGCCGGGCGCGTGCGACACGCACATGCACGTCTACGACGACCGCTTCAAGCTCGCGCCGACGGCGACGTTCAGGCCGCCGCATTCGCCGACCGCCGACTACCTCGCGATGCGCAAGCGCATCGGCGTTTCGCGCACCGTCGTCGTGCAGCCGACCGGCTATGGCTTCGACAATGCCTGCACGCTCGAGGCGATGGCGGCGATGGGCGGCAGCGCGCGCGGCATCGCCGTCGTGCCGCCGGACGTGACGGAGGCGGAGCTCGATCGGCTCACCAGAGCGGGCATGCGCGGCATCCGCTATTTCATGCTGCCGGGCGGCGTGCTGCCGTGGGAAAGCCTGGAAGCGATGGCCGCGAAGGTCGGCGCCTTCGGCTGGCACGTGCAGCTCCAGCTCGACGGGCGGCAGCTTCCGGAACGTGAGGCGGCGCTGAAGCGCCTCGGCGGCACGCTCGTCATCGATCACAACGGCAAGTTCCTGGAGCCGGTCTCGGTCGACGATCCGGCGTTCCAGTGCCTGCTGCGCCTGCTCGAGAACGGACGCACCTGGGTGAAGCTCTCTGCGCCCTACGAAACCTCGAAAAAGGGCCCGCCGCTGTATGCCGATGTGGGCGCGCTGGCGAAGGCGCTGGTGAAGGCCGCGCCCGAGCGCTGCATCTGGGCCTCGAACTGGCCGCATCCCTCCGTGCCGCGCACGCAATGCCCCGACGATGCCGACCTGCTCGACCTGATGCTCGACTGGGCGCCCGACGAGACAACGCGCAACCGAATCCTGGCGGACAATCCGGCGAGGCTGTACGGTTTCTAGCGATGGCCAGGCACCGCATCGCGATCGTCGGGCTCGGCATGGCGGTGACGCCGCACGCCAAGAGCCTCGCCGATCTCAAGGATCGCGTGGAGGTCGCCGCCGCGTTCAGCCCGAGCGAGGCGCGGCGGCGGGAGTTCGCGGCGAAATTCCCGTTCCCGGCCGGCGCCGACCTCGATGCGATTCTCGCCGACAAGAGCATCGGCGCGGTGATGCTGCTGACGCCGCCCAACACGCATCTCGATCTCGTCCGCCGCGCGGCCATGGCCGGCAAGCACATCCTGCTCGAGAAGCCGCTCGAGATCGACACGCCGCGCGCGCTCGAGCTCGTGGCGGCGGCCAAGTCGGCCGGCGTGACGCTCGGCGTCGTGCTCCAGCACCGCTTCCGGCCCGCGGGCATGAAGCTCGCGCAGATCATCGAAAGCGGCGCGCTCGGCCCGATCGTCAACTGCTCGACGACGATCCGCCTCTGGCGCCCGCAGAGCTATTACGATCAGCCCGGCCGCGGCACGAAGGCGCGCGACGGTGGCGGCGTATTGCTCACCCAGGGCATCCACACGCTCGACCTGATGCTGAGCCTCGCCGGTCACGTCGAGGAGGTGAGCGGCTTCGCGGCGACGACGCGCGTGCACCGCATGGAAACGGAGGACCTCGTCTGCGCCGCGGCGCGCTTCACGGGCGGCGCCTTCGGCACGATCGAGGCAACGACGGCGGCCTATCCCGGCTTTCCCGAGCGCATCGAGATCGCGGGCATGCGCGGCACCGCGTCGCTCGCCGGCACCGAGCTGAAGGTGCAGTTCCACGACGGCAGCAGCGTCGAGATGGCGCCCGACAGGACGGCCGGCGGCACCGGCGCCGATCCGATGGCATTTCCGCACGACTATCACCGCGCCGTGCTCGCCGATTTTCTCGACGCGATCGACGAGAAGCGCCCGCCGCGCGTGAGCGGCGAGGAAGCGCTGCGCGTCCATCGCCTGATCGACGCGCTGCTCGCGGCAGGCGCGAGCGGGGAGAGGGTGACGGTCGAACGCGATTAGGCTGCCCCGCCCTCACTTCCCCTTCGGCGCCGAAGGCGCCGAATGGGCCCCTTCTCTCCCACTTCGTGGGAGAGAGAAGAAAGAG
>CAZUYG010000440.1:0-3970 GCA_964624265.1 uncultured Candidatus Odyssella sp. | reverse complement strand
GTCGTGAAAGACGTCGGGCTCCTCGATGTAGTCGAGCTGCGCTTCCGTGCGGATGAAGCACGTCGAAGGAAAGCGCCGGTGTGCCAGGTGCTCGAAGAACACGTCGTCGGGCACGAGGCCGGGCACGGCGACGATCTGGAATCCGGTTGCCTTGCCGAGAACGTCGTTGAGCCGGCGGAAATCGGGAATGCCGTCCGCGGCCACCCCGAGCCGCGCCACGCCGTCGAGAAACTCGGGTGCCGCGCGATCGCGCAGAAGTTTCGCCTGGCGCGCGAACAGCGTGCGCCAGATTGCGTGCTCGCCGGCGGCGTAGCCCTCCCAATTCTGCTCGATCGCCCAATCGGGCCGGCCGGAACGGTTGACGAGGGTGGACATGGAAGCGCGCGCTCGAAGTTGTCGTTGCGATTCTACGAACGAAATCGGCCGCGGGCCAGGACCCCGTGCACGGCATGTGGCCGCCGGGGCGCGGATCGCGCCCGCGATTGACAGGCCTTTTCGCCACGCGTATAAATCAAACGCTTGTTTTAAATTAGCCGAAACCGAATCGGTCTTGCGCGCTCGCGCGGACAAGCAAGGGAGGAAGACAATGGCTCGCATTCCGTGCGGACTACTCGCCGCGCTCGTGCTCGCGGCGCCCGCATTCTCCGGCAGCGCCACCGCGCAGGACGTTCAGCTCCGCTACAATCGCTGGCTCCCCGCCACCCACGACATCGACAACAAGGTCTTCAAGCCCTGGTTCGAGGAGATCGCCAAGGCGACGGGCGGGCGCGTGAAGATCGAATTCACGACGTCGTCGCTCGGCCCGCTGCCGCGCCAGTACGAGCTCGCCACGTCCGGCGTCGCCGACATCGTGTTCGGCTCGGAGTCGCTGACGCCGGGCCGCTTTCCGCTCGCCGAGATCCTCGAGCTTCCGTTCGTCGGCGATAGCGCCGAAGCGGTCTCGGTGGCGTACTGGCGCACCTACAAGGCGCATTTCGAGAAGGCGAAGCCCTACGCAGGCGTGCATCTTCTCGCGCTTTCGGGCCTCGCGCCTTACTACGTGCACACCGTCAAGAAGCCGGTCGAGAAGATCGAGGACTTCGCGGGGCTCAAGCTCCGCGCCGCGGGGCAGCTGCTCAACGACACGGTGAAGGCGCTCGGCGCCGTGCCGGTCTCCGCCGCCGTCACCGAGCTGCACGATCTCTTCTCGAAGGGCATCGTCGACGGCGGTCTTTCGAACGACGACCAGATCCGCAGCTTCAATCTCTCGAAATTCATCGGCGCCCGCACGGTCGTGCCGGGCGGAATTTCGAACTACAGCACCTTCGTGGCGGTGAACGCCCGGAAGTGGGAGTCGATCTCGGCCGCGGACCGCGCCGCGATCGAGCGCATCGCCGGCGAGAACGTGGCGAAGTCGCTCGGCCGCATCATCGACGCGAGCGCCAAGCTCGGCGTCGAGCAGATGACGGCGGCGGGCGCCAAAATGGTCCAGGCCGACGCGGCGCTCACCGCCGCTTTGAAGGCGAAGCTCGCCTTTCTCGAGGAGCGCTGGGTCGCCAAGGCGAAGGAAAAAGGCGTCGATGGCGCCGCCGCGCTCAAG
Organism: uncultured Candidatus Odyssella sp.; assembly: GCA_964624265.1. Classification (GTDB taxonomy): domain Bacteria; phylum Pseudomonadota; class Alphaproteobacteria; order Bin65; family Bin65; genus SBBV01. Next base: position 2,391 of record CAZUYG010000440.1, on the reverse strand, counting down.
ATGCTGCGCGAGCAGGCGGCAGCCTACAAGCCCTGAGTCCGGCCGCCGCCGAAGATCACTTTCAAGCGCCAGGAGTGAACGACATGCCGACACCGGTCCGCCGCATCGTCACCGGCCACGACAAGAACGGCCGCTCGATCATCGTCAGCGACGGACCGGCGCCGTGCGTCTACGTGCCGCCGAAGAACCCGAACGTGAGTCTTATCGATCTCTGGCTCACGGAAAGCGCGCCCGCGTCGAACGTCGGCAACGAAGATTCGACGGCCAAGCCACTGCAGTTGCTGCCGCCGAAAAGGGGCACGGTCGTGCGCATGCTCGAGCTGCCGCCCGACAAGGAGCGCGACTACAGCCATACCAAGGATTATTTCAAGGGCATGGGCGCGGGGCAGGGCGTGCTCGACGAGAAGGGCAAGCGCCATCCCGGCATGCACAAGACCGCGTCGGTCGACTACATCGTGATCCTCGAAGGCGAAATCTGGGCGCTGATGGACGAGGGCGAGGTGCTGATGAAGCCCGGCGACGTCCTCATCCAGCGCGGCACCAATCACGCCTGGAGCAACCGCAGCGACAAGCCGTGCCGCTTTCTCGCCGTGCTGGTCGATGCGGAGCCGCTGCCGGCCGTCCGGTAGCGAACGGAATTCGAAGCAAGCGCGGCGCTCTCGACGCGCAACGGCGCGCCGATTGATGTTCGTCCGATTCGCACATTCGCCTGCAGGCAAGGATCAGCTTTCGTGAGTTCGTCGATGGAACACCCCGCGCATTACGTGCAGCTCGTCGGCACGGTGCCGTATTCCAGCACCGACGAAGTCTTCGATGCGCTGGCCGGCACGCTGGCTCCGGTGCTGAAGCGCATGCCCGACGGCGAGACCGGGCAGCGCGCATACTGGATCACGAGCCAGGCGCGCATTCTCGCCCGCGATCCGCAATTCGAGCCCGCCGGGCACAATTGGGATCCCGACAGCGGTACGGTGCCGGAATCGGGCGCGCCGAAATACCGCGTGCGGCAGGGCGTACGCCCCGAAACCGTGACGGTTCCGCCGCTCGGCTACCCGGCGGCGGCGCGCGATTCCTATGCGCGCTTCAAGCGGCTCCAGGCCGACGGGCGCATACCGGCCACGACGCGCTTCCAGGTTTCGCTGCCGACCCCGATGGCGTTCATCACCGGCCTGCTCGCGCCGGAAGCACAGGCCGCGCTCGCGCCGGCATTCGAGGCGCGCGTGCTGGCCGAACTGGCCGAGATTCTCGCGGCGATTCCGCACGCGGATCTCGCGATTCAGTGGGACGTGTGCCTGGAAATCTACGTGCTCGAGGGATTGCGCAAGCCGTGGTTTCCGGATGCGTTCGAAGGATGCATCGCCCGCCTCGCGCAGCTCGGCAACGCCGTGCCGGCCGCGGCGGAACTCGGCTATCATTTCTGCTACGGCGATTTTCGCCACAAGCACGCGGTCGAGCCCAAGGACATGGGTCTGATGGTGGGTATGACAAACGCGCTGCTGCCGCGCCTCGTGCGGCCGGCGACCTGGCTGCACTATCCGGTCCCCCGCGACCGCGACGACGACGCCTATTACGCGCCGCTCGCGCGGCTCGAGGCGCCTCCGGCAACCGAGATCTACCTCGGTCTCGTCCATCATACCGACGGCGTCGACGGATCGGCGCGGCGTATTCGCACCGCCCGCCGCCACCGCGCGGAGTTCGGCATCGCGACCGAGTGCGGTCTCGGCCGCCGTCCGCGCGAGACGATCCCGCGGCTGCTCGAAATCCACGCCGAGCTCGCGCGCGGCTCGTACGAAAAATAGGCGGCGCAAGGCGCTGGCGATGACGGTGGCCGCATGAGCGAAGAGGCCGGAGACAGCGGCGGCCAGCCCGAGGGACGGCTCGTCCGCTTCGTCGACGGCACGCTCGGCCTGGCCGCCGGCGCGATCCTCTTCGTTCTGATGTCGCTGACCGTCGTCGACGTCGCCGGGCGGTATGTCCTCAATGCGCCGCTTCCGGCGGGATACGAGCTGGTGCAGATCGGCATGGCGCTGCTGGTGTTTCTCGTGGTGCCGGTGGTGACGGCGCGCGGCGAAGACATCCGCGTCGACATCTTCCAGCGCATGTTTCCGGTGCACGTCCGTCCGGCGCTGGGTCTCGCGAGCAAGATCATCATGCTCGCGGTCATCGTGGGCTTCGCGTGGCTGTTGTGGAAGCGGACGGCCACGTTCGCGGCCTCCGGCGAAACGACTTCGAACCTCCGCTTCCCGCTGGCGCCGCTGGCCGCCTTCATCGCGCTTTCCTGGGCGATCTCCGCCGTCATCGTCGCGGCGCAGCTCGTTCGCTGGCGGAAAGACCGGGCGCCGTGATCGCCTCAGGCCTTGGCTTCGCCGCGCTGTTCGCGCTTCTCGCCATCGG
>CAZUYG010000439.1:0-3973 GCA_964624265.1 uncultured Candidatus Odyssella sp. | reverse complement strand
GTCCGCTTGGCCTTCCGTCACTTCTTGAAACTTGGCCGGCATCTGATTTTCAACAAGATTAATAGAACAGGCTTTTGTGAAGGTGAGAGCTTGATCAAAATTCATCCAAGATGGCCCAAATAGGCCGAGCACAAATAGTCCCATCGCGCCACTCGCGCGCACGACAGCGTTGCCCAATTTTGCCCTGACATTCAGTAGACCAGTGATTGTACCTCCAAAGATCGCGAGGGCGAAGGCCAACGCGAACTGAAAATTCTTTGCTACAATACTTTGCTCGAAACTCTTGCTCCATATCACCATGTATAACAGTACTGCGATGATCGCCAAAGCGGCGACCAACGCAAGAATTGTGTCAATATATTGGAGAGCCTTTGACCTATCCCCGTTTGCCACGCTCGCCTCTCAGGAACAATGACCTCGTCACCGCAACGATATCTTTGCGTGTCAGCATTGGCAATGAGCAACTTGTAGTTAGACCAAAGGTGGATTCGGAATATACAAACAAAGGCTGTTCACGCTCACGCCAGCATCGTCGCCGGCTTCTCGATGAAGCCCTTGAACGCCTGAACCCACGTCGCGCCAGTGGCGCCATCGACGACGCGGTGATCGCAGGTGAGCGTGACCGACATGATCGTGGCCACTTCGATCTTGCCGCCGCGCACAACGGGCCTCTGCTCGCCTTGCGCCACGGCGAGGATGCAGGCCTGCGGCGGATTGATGACGGCGGTGAACTGCTTCATGCCGTACATGCCGAGATTGGAGATCGAGAAGCCGCCGCCCTGATACTCCTCGGGCTTGAGCTTGCCGGCGCGCGCGCGTTCGGCCAGCGCCTTCATCTCGGCCGCGATCTGTGCCACGCCCTTCTGGTCGGCGTTGAAGATGATCGGCGTGATGAGCCCGCCCTCGTAGGCGACGGCGACCGAGACATCGACCGTGTTGAGCTGGCGGATGACGGTCTCGGCCCATTGCGCGTTGACGGCCGGCACCGCGCGCAGCGCGCAGGCCGCGGCCTTGATGACGAGATCGTTGACCGAGACCTTGTAGGCCGGCTCTTTGGTTTTCTTGTCCTTCGGCGCGGCGTCGTTGATCTCGGCGCGCGCGGCGAGCAGACGGTCGATCTCGCAATCGACCGTGAGATAGAACACCGGGATCGTCGTGTGCGCCTCGGTCATGCGCTTGGCGATGACCTTGCGCATCGACGACAGCGGCACGTCGGTATAGGGCGTCGTCGGGCGCGGCGGCGGCGCCATCGGCGCGGGCGCGCGCGCGGCAGCAGGCACGCCGCCGGCGAGCGCGGCCTCGATATCCGATTTCACGATGCGGCCATGCGGGCCGCTGCCCGTGACGGCGCCGAGATCGAGCCCGGCCTGTTTCGCCATTCGCTTGGCGAGCGGGCTCGCGAACACGCGATCGTGGCCGTTCGTGCGCTGCGGCGCCGGCGCGGGAGCCGCGGCGGCGACCGGCGCAGGCGGCACCGGCGGCCTGGGTGCCGGGGCCGGCTGAGCCGCAGCGGCAGGCGCAGCTGCCAGCGCGGGCTTCGGTGCCTCCGCCGGCTTTGGCGCGGGTGCGGCGCCGCCTTTGAAGCTTGCGAGCGCCGCTTTGTCCTCGCCCTCGGCGAGCAGCAGCGCGATCGGCGTGTTGACCTTCACGCCTTCGGTGCCCTCGGCGACGAGAATCTTGCCGAGCGTGCCTTCGTCGACCGCCTCGACTTCCATCGTCGCCTTGTCGGTCTCGATCTCGGCGATGACGTCGCCGGCGGCGACTTTGTCGCCCTCCTTCTTCAGCCACTTGGCGAGCTTGCCCTCCTCCATCGTCGGAGAGAGCGCGGGCATCGTGATTTGAATCGGCATTCCCTCAGCTCCGGTAGAGCGACGCCTTCACCGCGGCGATCACTTTCGCCGGCGACGGCAGCGCCAGCGCTTCGAGATTGGCCGCATACGGCATCGGCACGTCTTCGCCCGTGACGCGCATGACCGGCGCGTCGAGCCAGTCGAAGGCCTGTTCCATCATCACCGCCGAAAGCTCCGCGCCGATGCCGGCGAACGGCCAGCCTTCCTCGAGCGAGACGAGACGGTTGGTTTTCTTGACGGAGGCCACGATCGTGGCCGTGTCGAGCGGGCGGATCGTGCGGAGATCGATCACCTCCGCCTCGATTCCCTCTTTGGCGAGCTGCTCGGCGGCGGCCATCGCCACTTCCATCATGCGCGAGAAACTCGTGATCGTGACATGCGCGCCCGGGCGAACCACGCGCGCCTTGCCGATCGGGACGAGGTGATCGCCCTCTTTCGGCACTTCGCCGCTGCGGCCGTAGAGAATTTCGTTCTCGAGGAAGACGACGGGGTTCGGATCGCGGATGGCGGATTTCAGCAGGCCCTTCGCGTCGGCCGCGGTCCACGGCGCGATGACGATGAGGCCCGGGCAATGCGCGTACCAGCTCGAATATTCCTGGCTGTGCTGCGCGGCCACGCGCGCGGCGGCGCCGTTGGGCCCGCGGAACACGATCGGGCAATGCATCTGGCCGCCCGACATGTAGCGGGTCTTCGCGGCGGAATTGATGATCTGGTCGATCGCCTGCATGGCGAAATTCCAGGTCATGAACTCGACGACGGGCCGCAAGCCGGCCATCGCCGCGCCGACGCCGAGCCCGCCGAAGCCCTGTTCGGTGATCGGCGTGTCGATCACGCGCTTCGGCCCGAATTCCTGCAGCAGCCCCTGGCTCACCTTGTAGGCGCCCTGATACTCGGCGACTTCCTCGCCCATCAGGAACACGGTCTTGTCGCGCCGCATCTCCTCGGCCATCGCGTCGCGCAGTGCCTCGCGCACGGTCTGCGTCTGCGTGGGGCCGGTATATTCGGCTTCGGCCGGCGCGGCCGCCGCCGCGGGCCGCGACACCGGCGCCGCAACGGCGGGCGCCGGAGCATGCGTTTCGGGGGAAGGCGCCCCGGCGCCGTTCCCTGCGGGCGCCGCCTTGGCCGCCGTCGCGGCGCCGGCAAGCGCGTTCTTGTCTTCGCCTTCGCCGAGCAGCAGCGCGATCGGCGTGTTCACTTTCACGCCCTCGGTGCCGGCCTCGACGAGGATCTTGCCGAGCACGCCTTCGTCGGCGGCCTCCACTTCCATCGTCGCCTTGTCGGTTTCGATTTCGGCGATGACGTCGCCGGGTTTCACCGCGTCGCCTTCGGCCTTGAGCCACTTGGCGAGCTTGCCCTCTTCCATCGTCGGCGAGAGCGCGGGCATGAGAACCTGGATCGGCATCGGTCGCGCCTCAGGCCAGCACTTCGGTGTAGAGCTCGGCGGGATCGGGCTCCGGGCTCTGCTGCGAGAACTCCGCCGCGCGCACCACGATCTCGCGCACCTCGCGGTCGATGTCCTTCAGCTTCGCGTCGTCGAGCACGCGCTTGGCGATCAGTTCCTCGCGCAGCCGGTCGATCGGATCGCTTTTCTTGCGGACTTCCTCGACCTCCTCCTTCGGGCGGTATTTCGCCGGATCGGACATCGAGTGGCCGCGATAACGGTAGGTGAGCGCCTCGAGGATGTAGGGCCCCTTCCCGCTGCGCGCGAATTCCACGGCCTTCAAACCCGCGGCTTTCACCGCGAGAACGTCCATGCCGTCGACGCGCTCGCCGGGGATGCCGTAGGCCGAACCGCGCTTGAAGAATTCGGTCGAGGCCGAGGCGCGCTCGGCCGAGGTTCCCATGCCGTATTTGTTGTTCTCGATCACGTAGACGACCGGCAGGCGCCAGAGCTCGGCCATGTTGAAGCTCTCGTACACCTGGCCCTGGTTGACGGCGCCGTCGCCGAGATAGGTGAGGCACACGCCGCCGTCTTCCTTGTATTTGTGCGCGAACGCGATGCCGGTCCCGAGCGGTACTTGCGCGCCGACGATGCCGTGGCCGCCGTAGAAGCCCTTCTCGACGCTGAACATGTGCATCGAGCCGCCCTTGCCTTTCGAGTAGCCGCCCTTGCGGCCGGTCAG
>CAZUYG010000438.1:0-3975 GCA_964624265.1 uncultured Candidatus Odyssella sp. | reverse complement strand
CTCGGAAGCCTCTCGAACCGCGCGCGGATTTGGCGGAACGATGGCGCAGTAGTCCGGATCGAAGAAATAGTCCCGGCCGCCCTTGCTCGGCGTGCTCACGACGGGCAGGCCCGCCAGCATGTATTCCATCGACGCCACGTTGCCGCCTTCGACCGCTGAAAGCGAAAGCCCGACGCGCGCGCGGTTCAGGACGACGTTGATCTCATCGGTTTTGATCGCGCGCATGCCCGCCTCCGGCGTTTCGTTGCAGAAACGCCCGTTCGGAAACATCCCGCGAAGCTGACGATAGTAAGGGTCGGTCACGTCGAACGGCCGGTCGTGGAAGTAGCCGATCAGGGCGAGGCGGGGAATTTCGGCCGCCAGTTCGTGGCGCTTCCAGGGATGGAACGCCGCATTCAGCACGGCGTCGAATTCCACCGGTTGTCCGGTCAGCAGCGGGTACTGCCGTTCATCGACGAAAGCATTGTGCGGCGCCAGCACGGCATCGAAGCCGGCGGACTCGGCGATCGGAAGCTCGCTGGGTTCGTTGCACAGGTAGATGAATCTGTCTTGCGGCCGCCGGCTGAGATGCGCGGCTTGCTGTTCGCGCAAATTCTCGACGCCTCGGGTGGGATCGAGGCTCCAGCTCAAGCCCTGAAGAAAGTAGACCGGCGCGGGGAAGTCGGCCGGCATCAAGTGCAGCGTTCGGTGGGTCGGGAACTTGATCGATATGATGACCGGGCGAACCGAAATCACATGCGCGAGATGCACTGGCTCGCTGACCGCTGCCGTCATGGCCGCGCCGCTCACTGCGCGCGGCGGCCCGGAGCGCACGCGTCCGCTCCCGTCGCGGATGTGGCGGCGAAGCTTGCGGCAAATCTGCATGGACTCGGCGAGGCGACGGCATGCATGGCAATGTCGTAGCCATGCCCGCCGCCGCTGCCAAGTCGGGAAGGGCCGGGTTCAGGCCACCGAGCGCGTCGGCTTGTCGTTCACGTTCGCCGCGGCGGGCACATCCTCGCGGCCGTGATCGATCGCGAAGCGGATGCCGGCCCGGTTGAGACCCATGTCGCGCAAGGCACGGTCGTCGAGGCTCAGCAGCTCGGTCAGCGCGCGCTTGCGGGCGCGGTGCTCGCGCAACGCCTTCAGCAGGCCGGAGACCGCGCGGCCGACCGCGCCGAAGAACCGGCCATAGGAGCGGAGACGCAGCGCGCGCGCGCGCAGCAGATAGTGGTCGAAGTCGATGCGGCCATCGGCCGTGCGGCGGATCGCGGGGGTGGCGCCATCGAGGCCGATCGCGGACAGCGAGCGGGAGTCGGAGCGGGGCAGGGCGGGGATCAGGGACATGGCAGGTCTCCTTGCTATCAGGTGAGCGGAATTCAGCGTTCGGCCTGTCAAGCCCCGGCGCGGATATTCCCTCATCTCTGCCGAAAACGTAGTGACCGCCGTCACAGGCGACAAACGATCGCTTCTCGCGGTATAGATGAGCCGGGTTCAACCATGGCCGATCTTCCTCCCCTCGACGCCCTGCGCGTCTTCGAAGTTGCCGCGCGGCGGCTTTCCTTCGCCGCCGCGGCGGAGGAATTGCACCTGACCGCCTCGGCGGTCAGCCATCGCATCAAGGCGCTCGAGGCGCAGCTCGGCCTCGTGCTGTTCGAGCGCCTCACGCGCAAGGTGCGCCTGACCCCGGCCGGGCGCGCCTACGCCGCTGCGGTCGCGGACGCGATCGCGATTTTGCGCGAGGCGACGCGGCGGCTCGCCGCCGAGGCGAACCGCCCGCTCACCGCCAGCGTCACGCCGCTGTTCGGCGCGCGCTGGCTCCTGCCGCGGCTCGCGCGCTTCGAGTCCGCGCATCCCGGCATCACCGTGCGGCTCACCAGCACGACGCGCATGGCCGATTTCACCTCCGATGGCGTGGACTGCGCGGTGCGCTTCGGCAAGGGCACGTGGCCGGGCCTCGCCGCGCACCGGCTGATGACGATGGACTACGTCCCGGTCTGCGCGCCGTCGCTCGTGCGCCAGGGCCGGATCAAGTCGCCCAACGATCTCGCGCGCCACACGCTGCTGCACGCCGAGTCCACCTCGGAGGCGTGGCGCATGTGGCTGCTGGCAGCGGGGGCCACCGGCGTCGATCCGGAGTCGGGGCAGATGCTGTCGGACACGACGGCGGTGATCCAGGCGGCGATCGACGGCAACGGGATCGCCATTTCCGACCGCAAATTCATCGCGCGCGAACTGAAGCAGCGCCGGCTCGTCACCCCGTTCTCGATCGACATGCCCTCGGGCGGCGCGTTCTATTTCGTGTATCCCGAGGGCCGCGCCGACGACCGGCGCATCGCGGCCTTTCGCGACTGGGTGCTGTCGGAATTGCCGCGCGAGCCGGTCTAAGGCTTCGGCGGCAGGATCAGGCAGGTGACGGAGCCGCGGGCGTAGAGCGTGCCGTCGGCCCCTTTCAGGTCCGCGTCGGCCACGGCGATGCGGTTGCCGGCGCGCACCACGCGGCCCTCGCAACGCAGCGTGCCGGCCGCCTCGGTGATCCCCCTGATCATGTCGACCGAGAGATTGACCGTCGTGTAGCCGGTGCCGGCCGGCAGCTTCGTGTGCACGGCGCAGCTCGCGGCGCTGTCGATGAGCGTGGCGGGGATGCCGCCATGCACCGAGCCGATCGCGTTGTAGACGAATTCCTTCGGCGCGCATTCGAACGCCACGAAGCCGTCGCGGACTTCGGTCAGGCGAAACGCGAGCGTGTCCATGATCGGGCCGGCGGCGATCTCGCCCTTCATCATGGCCGTCATGTAATCGAGGCCGCTCATGCGCTGCGCGGCGGCGGCGCCGGGCCGGGGATCGCTCCAGCCATAGCGGCGCGTGCGGGTCTCGTCGGTGGTGTGCGGCATGGCCTCGTGTCTAGAGCCGAACGGCGCCGGGCGGAAGCGCGATTCGCGGGGCCGCGCCCTGCGCCCGCTCTCCTCACGCCGCGCGAAAATGGTTGCGCACGGAGAACGCCAGCAGCAGCACGAGCAGCAGGTTCAAGGCGGCGTGCCCGGCCTGCATGAGATAGACCGCCGGCGGCAGACCCTCCGCGCCGTAGAGCGCCAGCACCGCCTTTTCATAGGTGGCGCGCGTGACCGAGCCCGGCACGGCGCCCGACCACCAGAATTCGAACAGCGATCGGTTCTGGTCGGAGGAAAGCGTCGCCGACGACGTCGTGGCCGATGGCGCCGAAACGAACTGCGACTTGATCCAGCCCCAGGTGCCACGGGCGGCGCGGCCCACGGCGGTGGAAGACGGCTTGGCATGCGCCTGATAGGCGAACCATGCGGCGGCATTGACGACGGCGAGCCACATCGCTGGCCGCAAGGCGCTACGCCCGCAATCCGACAGCGCGCCGTAGAAGAACAGCAATACGGTGGCGGAAAACGCCCGCGCGTAAAGACCGAACTTGCGCAGCGGCTCGGCCCACGTCGCTTCGTGCGCGTTTTTCCAGGCGACGCCGCGCTCGGCGCGGCGCTCCAGCACGAGCAGATCGCGCGCGGCCGCATCGTTGCCGGTCTCGCGCGCAATGCCGCGCAGCCGGCGGATGGCGGCGAGCGTGGCCGTCCGCGCGGTCCATCCCGGAACCAGGCCTTCGCGCAGACGGAAGCGCGTGCCCTGGAAGTCGATGCGGTGGCGGCCCTCGACTTCGGCGAAGTCCGGCGGCCGGGCGAAGACGGCATAGGCGAAGTCCGCGCGCTCGCCGAAACGGCGCCGCGCGAAGCTTGCCGCCCCGCCGAAGCGCGCGTGGCGGAACACCGCGTGCGGGACGTCGCCCCCGCCGGACTGCGCTTCGAACGAAACGTCGCCGGCGAAACGGGCGCGCTCGCATTGCAGCAGAGCCGCGAACTGCGCGCCGGCGAAATCCGCGCCGGGCCCGAATTGCGCGCCGGCGAAATTTGCCTCGTCGCGGAAGACGGCGCCGGCAAATCCCGCGCCGCCGCCGAAAACGGCGCGCTGGAACAC
>CAZUYG010000437.1:0-3989 GCA_964624265.1 uncultured Candidatus Odyssella sp. | reverse complement strand
AAGCGGCAGATGGAGAAGACGCAGCGCGAGTACTACCTGAACGAACAGATGAAGGCGATCCAGAAGGAGCTCGGCGAGGGCGAGGACGGGAAAGACGAATCCGCCGAGATCGAGGAGCGCATCAAGAAGACGCGCCTCTCGAAGGAGGCCCGCGACAAGGCGATGGCGGAGCTCAAGAAGCTGCGCACCATGAGCCCGATGTCGGCCGAGGCCACCGTTGTCCGCAACTACCTCGACTGGATGCTCTCCATCCCGTGGAAGAAGCGGACGAAGCTGAAGCACGATATCAAATTCGCCGAGAAGATCCTCAACGACGACCACTACGGCCTCGAGAAAGTCAAAGAGCGGATTCTCGAATACCTCGCGGTGCAGCAGCGCGTCGGCAAGCTCCGCGGCCCGATCCTGTGCCTCGTCGGCCCGCCCGGCGTCGGCAAGACTTCGCTCGGCAAGTCGGTGGCGAAGGCCACGGGCCGCAACTTCGTGCGCGTGTCGCTCGGCGGCGTGCGCGACGAGGCCGAGGTCCGCGGGCACCGGCGCACCTATATCGGCTCGATGCCCGGCAAGGTCATCCAGAGCATGAAGAAGGCGAAGAGCTCCAACCCGCTCTTCCTGCTCGACGAGATCGACAAGCTCGGCCAGGACTGGCGGGGCGATCCGTCGTCGGCGCTGCTCGAGGTGCTCGATCCCGAGCAGAACGTCACGTTCAACGACCACTACCTCGAGGTCGACTTCGACCTCTCCGAGGTGATGTTCGTCACGACGGCGAACACGCTGCGCATGCCGGGCCCGCTGATGGACCGCATGGAGATCATCCGCATCCCCGGCTACACCGAGGATGAGAAGGTAGAGATCGCCAAGCGTCACTTGATCCCGAAGCAGGTCGAGCAGCACGGGCTGAAGGCCGACGAATTCACGGTGGCCGATAGCGCGCTGCGCGATCTCGTGCGCTACTACACGCGCGAGGCCGGCGTCCGCAATCTCGAGCGCGAGATCGCGAATCTGGCGCGCAAGGCGATCAAGGAAATCGTGAGCGGCAAGCTGAACAAGCTCGCGCTCACCGCGAAGAATCTCGACAAGTACGCGGGCGTGCGCAAGTTCCGCTACGGCGAGGCCGAGACCGAAGACATGGTGGGGACCGTCACCGGCCTCGCCTGGACCGAGGTGGGCGGCGAGCTGCTGACGATCGAGGCCGTGATGCTGCCCGGCAAGGGCAAGATGACGGCCACCGGCAAGCTCGGCGACGTGATGAAGGAATCGGTCCAGGCGGCCGAGAGCTACGTCAAGTCGCGCGCGGTGCGCTACGGCATCAAGCCGACGATGTTCGACAAGCGCGACATCCACGTGCACGTGCCCGAGGGCGCCACGCCCAAGGACGGCCCCTCGGCCGGCGTCGCGATGATCACGGCGATCGTCTCGGTGCTCACCGGCATCCCGATCCGCAAGGACGTGGCGATGACCGGCGAGATCACCTTGCGCGGCCGCGTGCTGCCGATTGGCGGCCTGAAGGAGAAGCTGCTGGCGGCGCTGCGCGGCGGGCTCAAGAAGGTGCTGATCCCGTCCGAGAACGAGAAAGACCTCGCCGAGATCCCCGACAACGTGAAGAAGGGTCTCGAGATCGTCCCGGTCGCCTCGGTCGACGAAGTGCTGAAGGCCGCGCTCACCAAGGAGCTGGTCGCGATCGAGTGGACCGAGGAAGACGAGAAGGCCAAGCAGCCCGCCAAGGGCAAGGACGGCGAAGAGGCGGTCGTCACCCACTGACGCCGGTCTTCACCGCACGAACGGAAAGGGGCGCATCGCAGGATGCGCCCCTTTTTCGTTGCGCGGAGATGGCAACTCGGCTTCGCTTGGCGCGCAAACATGCGACAGGAAGCGCGCCATGACCGCCATCACGTTCCACCCGATCGGCCATGTGCGCGGCGGGCGCACGGAAGCGACGAAAGATGGATGGGGCGGCAACCGCAGCCGGATCGAGCTCGACGCGGCGCGTTTCGGCCCCGACGCGCTGGCCGGCATCGAAGACCTCTCGCACATCGAAGTGCTGTTCTATTTCCACCTGCATGCCGACGAGCCGGTGGAGACCGGCGCGCGCCATCCGCGCGACCGTGCGGACTGGCCGAAGGTCGGCATCTTCGCGCAGCGCGGGCGCATGCGGCCGAACCGCATCGGCCTTTCCACCTGCCGCGTCATGGGCGTCGACGGCACGGCGATCGAAGTCGAAGGCCTCGACGCCGTGGACGGCACGCCTGTGCTCGACATCAAGCCGGTGTGGAGCGGCAACGAGCCGCGCGGCGCCATCCGCGAGCCCGCCTGGGCGCGCGAGCTGATGGCGAAATACTGGTAGGCGCGCCGCGTCAGGCGAACGCGGCGGCGTAATCGTCGGGCTTGAATCCGACCAGGAGCCGCCCGCCGGTTTCGAGCACCGGGCGCTTGATCATCGAGGGCTGCGCGAGCATCAGCGCGATCGCCTTGCGTGCGTCGAGGCCGGTCTTCTCGGCATCGGGCAGCTTGCGGAACGTCGTGCCGGCCCGGTTGAGCAGCGTCTCCCAGCCCGCCGACTTGACCCACGCCTCGAGGCGGGCGCGGTCGATGCCGGCCGTTTTGTAGTCGTGGAAGGCATAGGCGACTTTCCGCGCATCGAGCCAGGCGCGCGCCTTCTTCATCGTGTCGCAGTTCTTGATCCCGTAAATCGTCGCCGGTTTCGCCATCGCCGTATCGCTCTCCGATGTTGCCGCGCCGCCGGGGTCAGGCGGCCGCGGCGGCCCCGCGCGCGCGCGAGGCGCGGTGCCGCAGCTTGCGCCGCAGCCATATCCACGGGCCGGTGACGAGCAGTCCGATCATGGCCGCCGACAGGATTACGTTCATCCACGCCGACCAGCTCGCGAAATTCCCTTCGTGCCAGAGGCGCGGCCAGTTGCGCGGCATCGGCACGGCGCCGTCTTTCGTCACGGCATAGACGCGGTATTCGCCGTTCTCGATGAGGCGCGCGAGCAGGCGACTGCCTTGCGGCCGCAGCCAGACGAGGCCGGAAAGATCGTGCTGCGCGCCGAGCACGCGCACCGCCTCGGCGAGGCGCGGCGCCGGTCCGGGCGCAGGCGCGGGCGGTGTACCGGTGAAGGAGACGCCGGCCGACATCAGGATTCCCGTCAGCGGCGACAGCACCATCAGCGGCAGCAGGCCCCAGCCCATCGCCTTGTGCCAGCCGCCGAGCGTGTTGCGGATGCGCGGCCAGCCCATCAGCGCCCCGAGCACCACGAGCGCCAGCATGACCACGGTCGAAGCCAGAACCAGCCAACCGGCATCGAGCAGCAGCGTCTCGTGCAGGCGCCGCGACGTGACGAGGAGGTTCGCGAGCCCGGACGGGCCCGGCCGCGCCTCGCCGCTGGCGGCGTCGACGACCTTGCCCTGTCCGCGCCCGCCGATCGTCAGCGTGTTGTCGTAGCTGCGGTAGGCGATCGCGCGCGCCTGGCCCTGGGGGTCGTGACGGGTGAGCAGTTGTTCGATCTTCGCCGGCGTGAGCAGGCCGGGCTGCACTGCGCGGCCGGCGAGCCAGGGCTCGAACGAAAGGATGAGGCCGGTCACGAGCACGGCGGCGAGCGGCAGCGCGAACGCCAGCGCGAGCCAGCGGTGGAGCTTCAGGAACCAGGCTTTCATCGGAGGAGCACGCCCCAATCTCCGCCGGCCGGAACAGCCGGCGTGCGAATCCCATTTTGAAGAACGGCGCATCCGCCGGTTTCCGTCGCATGATCGCGCAGATTTCCGCTTGCGCCAAATCAACGACGCCCGTCCGCTGCCGCCCGATTCTGCCGCCGCGAATTGCCGCAGGTTGCGCGGCGTGTACCGGCAGGAGATGGGCGATACCGCTCCGACTGCATTTCCATGGCGCCGCCGGCACGGTCACCGGATCGTGTTTCCTGCTTGAATCCGGGCGGGCGCGTGTCCTCGTCGATTGCGGGATGTTCCAGGGCCCGAAATCGGAGAAAGAGCTGAAT
>CAZUYG010000436.1:0-3991 GCA_964624265.1 uncultured Candidatus Odyssella sp. | reverse complement strand
GGGGCATCGAGAACAAGCTGAAGCTCGGCGAGCCGGTGAAGGGCAACGCCTACGCGAAGCAGCACGGTGATCGCCTCCAGCTTCCGCGCACCCTGATGGAGGCGGCGGAGCGCCTGAAGCAGTCGAAGGCGGCGAAGGAGCTGTTCGGCAAGCCCTTCGTCGATCACTATGCGGCCACGCGCGACTGGGAAGAGCGCGAATTCCGCAAGCACGTCAGCGATTGGGAACTCGATAGGTATTTCGAGATCATTTGATGTCCGACGAGATCAGAGTCGTATCGCCGATCGACGGCAATGTCGTCGCCCGCCGTCCACTTGCCGACGAAGCCGCGATTGCCGCGACGCTGGCCGCGGCGCGCAAGGCCCAGCGCGAATGGCGCGCGATGCCGCTCGGGGCGCGCATCGAGACGGTGCGGCGCTTCACGGCCGCGATGCGCGCCAAAAAGGATGCGATCGGCGCCGAGCTCACGCGCCAGATGGGCCGGCCGGTGCGCTACACGCCGATGGAAGTCGAGCGCATGTGCGAGCGCGCCGAGACGATGATGGCGCTGGCGCCCGAGGGCCTCGCCGACATGAAGGCCGGCGCACGCGAAGGCTTCACGCGCTTCATCCGCAAGGAGCCGCTCGGCGTCGTATTCGTGATCGCGCCGTGGAACTACCCATTCCTCACGGCCGTCAACGCCATCGTGCCGGCGATCCTTGCCGGCAACGCCGTGATCCTCAAGCATTCGAGCCAGACGCCGCTCGTCGCCGAGCGTTTTGCCGAGGGCTTCGCCGCCGCCGGCCTGCCCGAGGGCGTGATGCAGGTGCTGCACATCTCGCACGGCGACACCGAGAAGCTTGTCGCCTCCGACGGCATCGATTTCGTCGCGTTTACCGGCTCGGTCGAGGGCGGGCACGCGATCCAGCGCGCGGCGGCGGACCGCTTCATCGCCACCGGCCTCGAGCTCGGCGGCAAGGACCCGGCCTATGTCCGCGCCGACGCGAAGCTCGACCACGCGGTCGAAAATCTCGTCGACGGCAGCTTCTTCAATTCCGGCCAGAGCTGCTGCGGCATCGAGCGCATCTACGTGCATGAGGCGGTCTACGAGAAATTCGTCAAAGGCTTCGTCGATCTCACCTACACCTACGTGCTCGACGATCCGATGAAGGCGGAGACGACGCTCGGCCCGATGGTGCGCGCCGCGGCGGCGGAGTTCGTGCGCGGCCAGGCGGCCGAGGCGGTGAAGCAGGGCGCCAGGGCGCTGATCGATCCGAAGCGATTTCCGCGCGACAAGGCCGGCACGCCCTATCTGGCGCCGCAGGTGCTCGTGGATGTCGACCACACGATGCGCGTGATGACCGAAGAGAGCTTCGGCCCCGTCATCGGCATCATGAAGGTTAAGTCCGACGAAGAGGCGATCCTGCGCATGAACGACAGCCGCTACGGCCTGACGGCGGCGATCTGGACGCAGGACGAGGCCGCCGCGATCCGCATCGGCGACGCGGTCGAGACCGGCACCTGGTTCATGAACCGCTGCGACTATCTCGATCCCGAGCTGGCCTGGACCGGCATCAAGGATTCGGGCCGCGGCTGCACGCTCTCGAAGCTCGGCTTCGATTACCTCACGCGGCCGAAGAGCTTCCACCTGCGCACGGTCGCTTGATGCTTGCCGCTGCTCAGTCTCTTTGTCGTCCCCGCGAAAGCGGGGACCCAAGGTGCCGCGAGCTGAGGCTAGGCTGCGGGGGCGCGGCGCTGGAGGCATGGGTCCCCGCTTTCGCGGGGACGACATCAAAATAAGCTGGAAGGCCATGAGCAACGACATTCCTCTTCAAGGAAACTGGAACTACCCCACCGCGATCCGCTTCGGCGCCGGGCGCTTGAAGGAGCTTCCCGAGGCGTGCAAGGCGGCGGGCATCGCGAAGCCGCTGCTCGTCACCGATCCGGGGCTGTCGAAATTGCCGATGATCGCGGAGGCGGTGGCGCTCTGCAAAAAGGCCGGGCTCGGCATCGCGGTGTTCGACGGCGTGAAGTCGAACCCGGTCGCCAAGAACGTCGAGGATGGGCTCGCGGTATTGCGCGGCGGCAAACATGACGGCGTAATCGCGTTCGGCGGCGGCAGCGCGCTCGACACCGGCAAGGTGATCGCGTTCATGGCCGGGCAGAAGCGGCCGATGTGGGATTTCGAGGATATCGGCGACTGGTGGACGCGCGCCGACGAGAAGGGCATCGCGCCCGTGGTGGCCGTGCCGACGACGGCCGGCACTGGCTCCGAGACCGGCCGCGCCGGCGTCATCACCGACGAGGCGACGCACACGAAGAAGATCATCTTCCACCCGAAGATGATGCCGCGCATCGTCATCGCCGATCCCGAGCTGACGCTCGGCCTGCCGGCGAAGGTGACGGCGGCCACCGGCATGGATGCCTTCGCGCATTGTCTCGAGGCCTATTGCGCGCCGTTCTTCCATCCTTACGCCGAAGGCATCGCGCTCGAAGGCATGCGGCTCGTGAAGGAGTTCCTGCCCCGCGCCGTGGCGGACGGGAAAGACATCGCCGCGCGCGCACACATGCTGGCCGCCTCGCAGATGGGCTCGACGGCGTTCCAGAAGGGGCTGGGCGCGATCCACTCGCTCTCGCATCCGGTCGGCGCGGTGCTCGACACGCATCACGGCCTCACCAACGCGGTCGTGATGCCGTATGTGCTGAAGTTCAACGAGGCCGCGATCGCCGAAAAGCTCGCGCGCGTTTCGCGCTATCTCGGGCTCGCCAAGCCGGGCTTCGCGGGTTTCCTCGATTGGGTGCTCGATCTTCGGAAGCAGATCGGCATCCCGGACACGCTGGCCGATCTCGGCATGAAGCAGAGCCATCTCGCCGAGTTCTCGAAGATGGCCTCCGAGGACCCGACCGCCGGCGGCAATCCGGTGAAGGCCGGTGTCCCCGAGATGCGGACGATGTACGAGGCGGCGCTGGCGGGACGGCTCTAGTGACGCTCCCCAGCCACGCCCGCGCCGTCATCGTCGGCGGCGGCATCGTCGGGTGCTCGGTCGCCTATCACCTGGCGAAGCTCGGCTGGAAAGACGTCGTGCTGCTCGAGCAGGGGCGGCTTTCGTCGGGCACCACGTGGCATGCGGCCGGCCTCGTCGGCCAGTTGCGCACGCATCCCTCGATGACGCGGCTCATCCGCTATTCGACCGAGCTCTATTCGAAGCTCGAGGCGGAAACGGGACTCTCGACCGGCTGGAAGCAGTGCGGCGGCCTCACGGTCGCGCGCACCGACGAGCGCATGACCTTGCTGCGCCGCGTGGCGGCGATGGCCGAGGGGCAGGGCGTGCCGTGCGAGCTGATGACGCCCGCGCAGGCCGGCGCGAAGTGGCCGATCATGCGCACGGATGACCTCAAAGGCGCCGTGTGGCTGCCGAGCGACGGCAAGGCGAACCCGGCCGACATCACGCAGGCGCTCGCGAAGGGCGCGCGGCAGGGCGGCGTGCGCATTTTCGAGAAGACGCGCGTCACCGCGCTCAAGACGAAAGACGGCCGCATCGCCGGCGTTACGACGGATCAGGGCGAGATCGCCGCCGACATCGTCGTGTGCTGCTCGGGCCAGTGGTCGCGCGCGCTCGCGCGCCAGGTCGGCGTCGCGGTGCCGCTCTATTCCTGCGAGCACATGTATATCGTCACGAAGCGGATCGAGGGCGTGTTCCCCGATCTGCCGTGTCTGCGCGATCCCGACGGCTACATCTACTTCAAGGAGGAAGTGGGCGGCCTGCTGATGGGTGGGTTCGAGCCGGTCGCGAAGCCGTGGCACCTGGCGCACGACATTCCGAAGGATTTCGAGTTCCAGCTTCTGCCCGACGATTGGGACCAGTTCGCGATCCTGATGGAGAACGCGCTGATCCGCGTGCCGGCGCTGGAAAAGGCCGAGGTGCGTCAGTTCGTGAACGGCCCCGAGAGCTTCACGGCCGACAACAACTACATCCTCGGCGAGGCGCCGGGCGTGCCGGGCTTCTTCGTC
>CAZUYG010000435.1:0-3994 GCA_964624265.1 uncultured Candidatus Odyssella sp. | reverse complement strand
GTGGACCGAGGCTCGCGCCAAGTCAAGGTTCGGCGAAAACACCGTCTGCGATTCTATAATGAAATCAAACGCTTATTAGAACCGTCCGGGCGCCAGCGAAAAAAGTTCCGCAGCGGCGCGCGAATTATTGGGCCTGGGCGGGCCCCACCGGAGGCGCGCCGACGAGGTTCTTCAGCGGCGCCTCGATCCCGTAGCTCAACCCTGACGGCAGAAATTCGATGGCGGCACGACCGCCGAGTTCGAGGCTCAGGCCGCGTTCGATCAGCCGCGACCCAAAGCCCCGGTGTTGTGGATGCACCACTGCGGGACCGCCGCTTTCGCGCCAGCGCAGCAGGAAACGCATGTCGGCCTCGGCTTCGGCGATGCTCCATTCCACGCGCACACGCCCTTCACGAACGGACAGGGCGCCGTATTTCGCGGCATTCGTGGCCAGTTCGTGCAGCGCCATCGCCAGCGCGAGCGCGGCCTTAGGCGCGAGCCGGATCGCGGGGCCCGCAACGGCAAAGCGATCGTCGCCGGCCGCCCGGTGCGGCGCCAGCGCGGTCGCGACGATCTCGTCGATCGCGGCGCCGTCCCAGCTTTCGCGCGTGAGCACATTGTGCGCGTTCGACAAGGCCAGCAGCCGGGCCTCGAAAGCGCGGCGCGCCTCGCGGTCGCCTTCGGCGCCGCGCAGCGTCTGCGCCGCGATCGCCTGCACGGTCGCGAGCGTATTCTTGACGCGATGGTTGAGCTCGCGGATCAGCAGCTTCTGCCGCTCCTCTCCGCGCTTGCGGTCGGTGATGTCGATGGAAGCGCCGACGAGGCCCACGACCGCGCCGCTCGCATCGCGCTGCGGCGTCTTCGTGGAGAGGAAGACGTGCGGACCGTCGGCAAGGACGATCTTCTCCTCGAGCGTGGCGGCGGTGCCGCGCTCCATCAGCGCGCGGTCGTTCGCCATCACCTGGGCCGCGGCAGCCTTGTCGGGCCAGTATTCGAGGGCCGTATGGCCGATCGCGTCGCCCGCGGTTACGCCGAGCGCCCGCAATGTCGCGGGGTTGGCCATCCGCATGCGGCCGTCGCGATCCTTGACATAGAGCAGCGTGGGCGTGCCCTCGTTGACGATCTGCACGATCGCAAGGCTTTCGCGCAGCGCCGCTTCGTCGCGTCTCTGCCGGATCGCGTGCGCCACGTGGCTCGCGATGTTCTCGGCGAGGCGCAGTTCATCCTCGTCGAAAACGTGCGGCTGGCCGAAATAGACCATGAACTTCCCGAGCAGGGCGCCTGACTCGGCGAGCGGGATGAATGCCAGGGCGCGGATGCCTTCCGCGAGAATCCGCTCGCGCAGCGCGCCGGTTCCGGGGTCGGTGGCGGCATCGCCGATCGCGATCGGTGCCGCCTTGCGGTCGTCGGGCGTCCAGGGCGAATGCCCCGTGGCGGCGGCGCGGTACTCGTCGGAAAGCCCGCGCCACGCCGCGAAGCGCATCACGCCCGCGTCGTCGAACAGCAGCACCGAAGCGCGGTCGGCGCCCAGCGCGGCCGACAGCGCGTCGAGCGCGAGGGAATAGACCTCGTCGAGCGTCGACGCGCGGCCGATGGCGCTCGTCAGCCGATAGAGCGTGCGCAATCCCCTTTCGCTCCGCCGCAGCTTCGCCTCCGCATCGATGCGCGCGGTGATGTCGGTGAGCGTCACCGGCACGCAAGAAAGATCCCGGCGCGAATCGGGAAACGCGGCCGTGAGCACGACGTGGCGGCGTTCGCCCTGAAGGGTGCGCACGGGCGCTTCGGTCTCGAACGGCGACCGGCCGTCCCAAATCGCGATCAGCATCGCCGCGAACGCGGCCTCGGCGTCGGGCGGGAACATGTCTCCCAGCGACGCCGAAAGGTCGGACGCCGCGCGCGCGCCGACGAGGCGCAGGGCCGCGGGGTTGGCGTCGACGATGCCGACGAGGCCGATCGCCGCTCGAACGAAGCCGGGATTGGACGAAAGATAGTTGCCGAGATCGGAGATGCCGCGCGCGCGCAGGGATTCGAGCGCGGCCCCGATACCCGAAAGGTCGGCCTGCCAGATCGGGATCCCGGCGGATTCGAATATCTGTCGGTGACGCACCGCGCCGGCAGGGACCGGTGTGCCCGGTTCATCGGCCCGCGTCTGATCGCGCGGCCCCGGCCGATCCACGGCGGCCCGCGACGTGCTCATGGGCCCGGCGGGTCCCGCCGCACCGCCGCATTCAGCGCGCGTTCGAGATCGTCGCGATGAAACGGCTTTTGCGTGAGCGGGGTTCCCCGAAACCGCTCCGCCACTTCCTTGACGCCATAGCCGGTCGCGAAAATGAACGGAATTGCGCGCGCGGACAGCGCGTCGGCCACGGGATAGGTATCCTCGCCGTTGAGATTGAGATCGAGCACCGCGGCGCCGATCGCGGCATCGCGCGCGAGCTCGAGCGCGCGATCGAGGCGGGTCACCGGACCGACCACCTCGTAGCCGAGCTCGGCGAGCATGTCCTCGAGCAACATGGCGACAATCGCTTCGTCTTCGACGACGAGAATGCGATTTCGTGCGATGCTTGCCGGTTCACCCAATTGCAGTGCCTCTGCCAGCGCGGCCGACGCTTCGCCGAGCGGACGGTGGTCGTCAAGTCCGGGCGGGAAGCGCTTCAAGATATCGATTGGTTGTCAATAATTTGCGCGTAGCGAACGCGGCAGGTCGGGAAAAGTTCCGCGCGATGGGATGCATTTTTTCGCGTATCACTCGGCCGCGCGCGCGACATCGAACTGGAGCCGCGCGAGACGTGCGTAAAGGTCGTTGCGCTGGACGAGTTCCGCGTGCCGTCCTTCGGCCACGATGCGGCCCTCGTCCATGACCACGATCCGATCCGCCTTCAGCACCGTGGCGAGGCGGTGCGCGATGATCAGGGTGGTGCGCCCTTTCATCGCGCGGTCGAGCGCGGTCTGCACTGCGCGTTCGCTTTCGGCATCGAGCGCGCTCGTGGCCTCGTCGAGCAGCAGAATGGAGGGGTTGCGCAAAATCGCGCGAGCGATCGCGATGCGCTGGCGCTGTCCGCCGGAGAGGCGCACCCCTTTCTCGCCGATCTCCGCATCGAACCCGCCGGGCAGCGCTTCGATGAAATCGCGCGCGGCGGCGGTTTCCGCCGCGCGGCGGACGTCGTCGAGGTCCGCTTCGGGGCGGCCGAAGCGGATATTTTCGGCCACCGTGCCGGAAAAGATCACCGGATCTTGCGGAACCAGCGCGAGGCGTTTTCGGAAAGCGTCGGGCGCGGCGTCGGCAAGCGGGACGCCGTCGATCAGCACGCGGCCCTGCTGCGGATCGTAGAAGCGATAGACGAGCTGAAACACCGTGGTCTTGCCGGCGCCCGAGGGTCCGACCAGCGCGACGGTCTCGCCCGGCCGGACCGACAGCGTGAAATCGTGCAGCGCGGAACGATCGGGCCGGGCGGGATAGGCGAACGAGACGCGCTCGAACGCGAGAGCCCCTTGCGGCGGTTCCGGCAACCGAACCGGCGCCGCGGGGGCCCGGATGCGCGGCTCCGTCTGCAGCAGTTCGAGCAGCCGTTCGGCCGCGCCGGCCGCGCGCTGGAGATCGCTGTGGAACTCGGCCAGGGCGCCGATCGAGCTCGCCGCGAGAATCGCGTAGAACAGGAAGGCGGTGAGCTGGCCCGCGGTAATGCTTCCCGCCAGCAGGTCCTTGCCGCCGACCCAGAGGACCAGCCCGACCGCGGCGAACACCGCGAAAAACACGCAGGCGAAAAACAGCGCGCGCGCTCGGATGCGGCGCATCGCGGCGCCGAACGCATCGTCGACGCGCCCCTCGAAGCGCGTCCGTTCTGCCGCCTCCTGCGTGAATGCCTGCACGATGCGGATGCCGGATAGCGTTTCCTCGATCTTGGCGCCGACGTCGCCAATGCGGTCCTGCGTCGCCCGCGACAGACGCCTCACCTTGCGCCCAAAGACGATCGCGGGCAGCACGACCAGCGGGACGACCAGCGCCGCGAGGCCG
>CAZUYG010000434.1:0-3994 GCA_964624265.1 uncultured Candidatus Odyssella sp. | reverse complement strand
CGGCGGTCGAGAACACCTGGCTCTTCTTGGTGGGGATCGTGGTGTTGCGGTCGATCAGGCGCGTGAACACGCCGCCCAGCGTTTCGATGCCGAGCGAGAGCGGAGTCACGTCGACGAGCAGGACGTCCTTCACCTCGCCCTGCAGCACGCCGGCCTGGATCGCGGCGCCGACGGCCACCACTTCGTCGGGGTTGACGCCGGTGTGCGGCTCCTTGCCGAAGAACTGCTTCACGACCTCGACGACCTTGGGCATGCGCGTCATGCCGCCGACGAGAATCACCTCGTCGATGTCGGCCGCCTTGAGGCCCGCATCCTTGAGCGCGAGGCTGCACGGCCCGATCGTCTTCTGGATCAGATCGTCGACGAGCGATTCGAGCTTCGCGCGCGTGAGCTTGATCATCAGGTGCTTCGGGCCCGAAGCGTCGGCCGTGATGAACGGCAGGTTCACCTCGGTCTGCATCGCGTTCGACAGCTCGATCTTCGCCTTTTCCGCGGCCTCCTTGAGGCGCTGGCGCGCGAGCTTGTCCTTGCGCAGGTCGATGCCCTGCTCTTTCTTGAATTCTTCCGCGAGGTAATCGATCACGCGCGAATCGAAATCCTCGCCGCCCAGGAACGTGTCGCCGTTGGTCGAGATCACGTGGATCTGCGATTCGCCGTCGACGTCGGCCACCTCGAGCACCGAGATGTCGAACGTGCCGCCGCCGAGATCGTAGACGGCGACCTTCATCTCCGGCTTCGTGCGGTTCTTCTTGTCGACGCCGTAGGCGAGCGCCGCCGCGGTGGGCTCGTTGATGATGCGCAGCACGTCGAGGCCGGCGATCTTGCCGGCATCCTTCGTGGCCTGGCGCTGGCTGTCGTTGAAATAGGCGGGAACGGTGATGACGGCCTTGGTGACCGTCTCGCCGAGATAGGCCTCGGCGGTTTCCTTCATCTTCTGGAGGATGAAGGCGCTGATCTGGGAGGGCGCGTATTTCTTGCCGCGGGCCTCGGCCCAGGCGTCGCCGTTGTCGGCCTTGATGATCTTGAACGGCGAATGCTGCATCGCCTTCTTCACCTCGGCGTCCTCGAAGCGGCGGCCGATGAGGCGCTTGATGGCGTAGAACGTGGCTTCCGGATTGGTGACGGCCTGGCGCTTGGCGGCCTGGCCGACGAGGCGCTCGCCGTCTTCCAGGAACGCGACCTGGGAGGGCGTGGTGTTGGCGCCTTCGCTGTTGAAGATGACCTTGGGCTTGCCGCCCTCCATGACCGCGACGCACGAGTTGGTCGTGCCGAGATCGATGCCGATGACTTTGGACATGATTTTCCTCTTCTTCCGGCGGACCCGCCCGGCCCGGTTGCCCTGGCGCCGAAGGGGTCCCCTATCTGCGTGAATTCGGAAGCGGCGGCAGGGGCTTACCGGCCCGTTCCACCACTCCCCGTCCCGGCCCGGCATATGGGGGGAAAGACGGAGGCGCGCAAGGGCCGGGAGGCAGAAACAGCGCGAATTGGGGGGTTGAAAGACCCGAATTGCAGGATCAGCGCCGGCTTTTCGCTGCTCTGGCTGGCAGCGCGCCGACGTATGCCGCTGCCAGCGCGAGCCAGCGGCCGAGGGCCTTCGGGTCGCAGGCGGCGGGATCGACCCAGTAGAAGCCGGGCATCGCGCGGCCGTTCATGACCACCGGGCGCCCGCCGGGCAGCGCCTGGGCCTTGGCCACATCGGCGCGAGCGGTGCGGATCATGTAGCCGTTCTTGCCGGCGCCGCAGAGCATGTTGCCGTTCAGCAGGAAGCAGATGCCGCCGAACATGCGCTTCTCGGCGAGCCTATCGGTCGAACCGACGGCCGCGGCGACTCGCGGCCGGAGCGTTTCCGCCAGCGCCGCTACGTCGTGTTTCCCGGTCCACTTCGGCATGAGCGACTCCCGCGAGAACGGCCGGCCGCCGGCGGGCACGCCGCCGACGAGTCTACCCGCTTCCGCCCGGCGGCAGCAGCAGCGCGTTGCGCACTTCGCGATCCACCAGCGCTTCGGTTTCGATCTGCGCGGGCTCGTCGACGAACTTCTCGGCGGTGACGAGATGCACCGGCGCCCAGACGAGATAGTCCGTGCCGCCGTTTTCGCGCAGGCCGTAGCGCATCCAGGACAGGCGGCGCAGGCGCTCGCCGCGCTCGACGTCGTCGTTCGCGGTGAGCAGCAGCACGTCGCCTTCGGGCAGCTCTTCGCGCCGGCGCAGCTTCCAGTCGCGCTTGCCGGCAGCGAGCGGGCCGTTCCAGGCCGCGGCGGCGGATTCGGCCAGGAACTCGCCCGCGTCGGCGCCCTTCGGCACCGGCGCGAAGCGCGAATTGGCCCAGATCGTCTCGCGGTCTTCGGGCTCGTCGACGGCGAACAGCTTGCGGCCGTCTTTTTCGCTGTCGACCTCCACCGCCCAGGCGCGCGGGACGCGCATCAGCAGATTGTCCTGGAAATTCACGCGCTCGAGCGTGGCGCTGTGCGCGACGCGGTCGAGCGCCGTGGGATCGGGCGCGAAGCCGCCGAGGTTCAGCCATTCGCCCACCGCGCGCGCGATATCGGCGCGGTGCGGCGCGAGCGCTTCGGTGAGCCGGCAGCGCAATTCCAGCTCGCGCACATGCGTGCCCTTGAGCGGATCGAGCCGCTTCCACACGATCTCGCGCCCGGCCGGGTCGCGGTCGGGCACCAATGCGAGCACGTGGCCGAGCGCATCCTTGGGGCGGCGCACCGAATCGCGCATGTCCTCGAGGTAGTCGAGGATGCGCGCCTCGCCGCGCGCGGCCGGCGGATCCTCGTAGACGTCGAGGCGGTAGTCGACCGCGTAGCCCTCGCGCGGCCGCAGGCGGCCCGACAGCGGCCGCGACGATTGCAGCGCCCACCCGGCGGGCAGCGGCGCCACGAAGGTGCCGAGGCCGAGGCTGATCATGCGGCTCTCCGCGCCGTCGCCGTGATCGGCGCCGTGGCGGCGGTTCGCGCGCGACATCAGCTGCCGCACCCAGGCGGGCGGATTGCGCGGGTCGAAGATGGCCATGCTGCTGCGGACGCCTGCGCCGTGCTGTGCTGCAAAGTGCGGCGAAGGCTGCCACGCCGCCGCCAGCCGGGCAAGCGCGGCGGCGCGCGTCAGGCGCAGCGCTGGAGCTCTTCGGACTCGACGGCACCGGCGCTGGCGATCTCGAGTAGCGCGGGATCGAGGATTTCGACGCGGTTGGCGGCCGGGAGGCGGATCGCGCCGCGCCCGCGCAGCGCCGTGAACAGGCGGCTGACGGTTTCGACCGTGAGGCCGAGGTAATCGGCGATGTCGACGCGGCTCATCGGCAGCTCGGCGACGCGGCCGAACGGATTCGATTTCGAGCGGCGCTGGGCCATGACGAGCAGGAACGCCGCGAGCCGCCCGGTGGCATTGAGGCGGGCCAGCAGCATGATGCGCTCCTGCGCTTCCGCGAGGCGGCCCATCAGCAGCCTGCGCACCGCCTCGCGCGCGGCCGGATCGCCGACGACGCGCCGTTCGATCGCCTCGCAGGGAAAGGCGACGACGCTGGCCGGCTCGATCGCCTCGGCGCCCTGGGTGTGGAACGGCCCCGCCTCGAAGCCGAAGAACTGGCCGGGAAACACGAACTCGCTGACGTGCCGGCGCCCGTCGCGCAGCACGCGGAACACGCGGGCCGATCCGCTCGCCAGCCGGTACCAGCGGCATGCCGGCGCGCCCTCGCCGAAAATGGGCGCATCGCGCGCGACCAGCTGTACGACGCCTTTCGGCCAGACTGCATCGGCCGCCGTGGAAAGCGGCGGGTCGGCGACGGCGGGATCCAGATTGAGGTTCGCAAGCATCGCGGAGATTCCAATCGCGTGTTGCTTGCAGGAAGTACCGCAGCGCGCGCGTCGATTGAACCCCGCCGGGCGGCTAGGCCATCCGGCCTAGCCGGCAGGCTGACTGGCTTCGCGGGGCCGGTGCGG
Source organism: uncultured Candidatus Odyssella sp. (assembly GCA_964624265.1). Lineage (GTDB taxonomy): Bacteria > Pseudomonadota > Alphaproteobacteria > Bin65 > Bin65 > SBBV01. Next base: position 56 of record CAZUYG010000434.1, on the reverse strand, counting down.
CCTAGGTTTGGCAAAACAAGGGAAATAGGGGTTGCCTGCCATCCAACCAATAGTTG
>CAZUYG010000433.1:0-4007 GCA_964624265.1 uncultured Candidatus Odyssella sp. | reverse complement strand
ATCGGAGCCACCGGCGTTCTCGGCCGTCACCTCGTGCCCCGGCTGATCGAGCGAGGACATTCCGTCTGCGCCACGGCGCGCAAGGAAGCCGATCTCGATTGGCTCAAGCGCATCGGCGCCGAGGCGAAATCGGCCGATATTTTCGATCCCGTGAGCCTGCGCGCCGCGGTCGTGAACTGCGACACCGCGATCCACGCCGCGACGTCGATTCCGAGCGCCGCCGGGCGCGGCGACTGGGCGGTGAACGACCGCATAAGGCGCGAAGGCACCGCCAACCTGCTGGCGGCGTGCCGCGCCGAGCGCGTGCGCCGCTACGTTCAGCAGAGCGTGGCGATGCTGCACCTCACCGACGACACGCGGCCGCAAACCGAAGACGACCCGCTCGGCCACACCGATCGCATCCGCTCTGCGCTGGAGATGGAGCAGGTCGTGAGCCAGGCGCCGCTCGACTGGTGCATCGTGCGCGGCGGGGCGTTCTATGGGCCCGGCACGGGCCGGCCCGAGGCGTGGCGCAGCCAGGCGCGCGGCGGCGTGCTGACCGTGCCCGGCGACGGCAATGGCTTCATTTCGCTGATCCACATCGCCGACATGGCCGCCGCGATGGTTGCCGTCGCCGAGCGCGGCCGGCCGAAACAGGCCTACATCGCCGCCGACGACCAGCCGGCGACCTATCGCGACCTTCTCGGCTACGTCGCCGCGATGGAGGGTACGCCGCCGCCGGCCGCGGGCGGGCCCGTCCTGCTGGCGTCGTTCCGCGTGTCCAACGCGAGGCTGAAATCGCTGGGCTGGACGCCGGGCTATCCGAGTTTCCGGGCCGGCTTGGCCAGCTGAGGCCAGTTCCGCCGTCCAATCCGCCGCAGGCCGGGCTCTTGACGTTTTAAGTTTCGATATATCTAATTGCTATATCGACTCGATAGAAACGAAAGGAGTTTGGTCGATGAGAATGGAGAATTTCGAACCCATGGACGGCGGCTGGGCGCGGCATTGCATGCGCGGGCACGGCCGCGGGCATGGGCACGGCGGCGGCCATCATGGCCGGTTCGGCGGCGGCGACGGCCACCACGGCCGCTTTGGCGGCGGGCGCGGCGGCGGCGGGCGCTTCTTCGAGCACGGCGAGCTGCGGCATGTGGTGCTGGCCCTGATCGGCGAGCAGCCGCGGCACGGCTACGACATCATCCGCGCGATCGAGCAGCGCACGGGCGGCGCCTACTCGCCGAGCCCGGGCGTGATCTATCCGACGCTGCAATTGCTCGAGGACGTCGGCCATGCCCGCCAGACCAAGAGCAAGGACGACCGCAACAGCTACGAGATAACCGCGGAAGGACGCGCATTTCTGGATGAGAATGCGGGGCGCATTGCCGACATCCTCGCGCGCATGGACCAGGTCAGCCGGCGGCACAAATCCGGCGCACCCGCGATCATGGCTGCGATGGACGACCTCAAATCCGCGCTCCGCAGCGGCGCCGAGACGTGGACCGATGCCGACGTGAACGAGATCGCCGAGGCCATCCAGGTAGCGGCGGGCCGGATCCGCAAATTGCGCGACGCCGCACGCAAGAACCCCAAAGTCTAGCGCGCCATCGCGCCGCGAAAGGACAAGACAGCATGAAACATTCGACCGCCCGGATCGAGACGGATCGGGCCAGCATCTATCTCCAGCAGCTGTGCAAACACTTCGCCCACAAGCGGCCGGTGGAATTCACGCCGGCGGAGGGCGCGATCCGCTTCGAGATCGGAACCTGCCGCCTGGAGGCGAAAGACCATGTGCTGACGCTCCGGGCAGAAGCCGCCTCGGACGCCGAACTCGCGCAGCTTCAGGGCGTCGTCGACCGGCATCTGCTCCGCTTCGCGTTCCGCGACCCGCCGTCGATCGCGTGGCAGCCCGCGGTCGAGACCGCCTGACACTTCCAGACCGGGCGCGACACGGCCGGGCGCCCCGAACGCCGAATTAAGGACGTTCTGCTGGACTACCGGGGCTTGGGAGGGCGGCGCGGGCCGGCCGCAGCGCCCGGCGTCGCGACAAATCGGCCCTGTTGCGTCGCGGCGGCGCCGGAATAATCTCCGCGCCGACGGGTTCACCCGGTGGGAGGAACGCCCGCAGATGGACTACGAAGCATTCTTCGCCGGGCGCATCGGGGCGCTCAAGGCCGAAGGCCGCTACCGCGTATTCGCCGATCTCGAGCGCATCGCGGGCCGCTTTCCCCGCGCGCGCTGGCACGGCCCCGATGGCGTGCGCGAAGTGACCGTGTGGTGCTCCAACGACTATCTCGGCATGGGCCAGCACCCGGCCGTGATCGCCGCGATGCACGAGGCGATCGACCAGTGCGGCGCGGGCGCCGGCGGCACCCGCAACATCTCCGGCACGAACCACTATCACGTGCTGCTCGAGCAGGAGCTGGCCGATCTGCACGGCAAGGAAGCCGGGCTTCTGTTCACCTCCGGCTACAATTCGAACGAGGCCGCGCTCTCGGTGCTGCTCACGCTGCTGCCGGATTGCGTCGTGATCTCGGACGAGCTGAACCACGCGTCGATGATCCACGGCATGCGCTCGGCGAAATGCGAGAAGCGCATCTTCCGCCACAACGACGCGGCACACCTCGAGGAGATTCTGAAAACGCTCGATCCGCAGCGCGCGAAGATCGTGGCGTTCGAATCGGTCTATTCGATGGATGGCGACATCGCCCCCATCGCGGCAATCTGCGACGTGGCCGAGAAATACGGCGCGATGACCTATCTCGACGAGGTGCACGCGGTCGGCCTTTACGGCAGGCGCGGCGGCGGCGTCTCCGAGCGCGACGGCGTTGCCCAGCGCCTCACCATCATCGAAGGCACTCTGGCCAAGGCGATCGGCGTGATGGGCGGCTACATCACCGGCTCCAGCGCCGTCGTCGACGCGGTGCGCAGCTTCGGCTCGGCCTTCATTTTCACGACGGCGCTGCCGCCGTCCGTCGCCGCCGGCGCGCTCGCCAGCGTGCGCCACCTCAAGGCCGACAATTCGGTGCGCGAGCGCCATCAGGAGCGCGCGGCGCGCCTCAAGCACCTGCTGCGCGCCGCCAGCCTGCCGGTCATGCCGAGCGAGAGCCACATCGTGCCCGTGCTGGTCGGCGACGCGCGGCTGTGCAAGGCGGCGAGCGACCGGCTGCTCGACGAGCACGCGATCTACGTGCAGCCGATCAATTACCCGACGGTGCCGCGCGGCCAGGAGCGCCTGCGCTTCACGCCGACGCCGTTCCATTCCGACCAGGACATGGACCGGCTGGTGGCTGCACTTTACCGTGTCTGGCGCGATCTCGGCTTGACCTTGCGGAAAGCGGCCTGAGGTTACGCGGCATGTTCCGCGACAAGACCCTCATCCCCACCGAAGCAATCCGCATGCTGGCGCTCGGCCTGCTCGCCGAACGCCCGCGCCGCTATGCCGAGCTCGCGCAGGAACTGCGCCGTTTCACCGGCCTCGTGCTCGGCCCTTCGCTCGACATGCTGGCCCCCTCGCTCGAGCTGCTGCGCTTCGAAGGGCTCGCCGCGGCCGAAGGCGACGGCGCCGATGCAATGCTGGCGATCACCGAGAAAGGCCGCGACGAACTCGTTTCTTTGCTCCGCGCGAACGTGCGCGCGCCGGTGAACGACACGAATCGGCTCGTCATCGCGTTGAAGTTCCGCTTTTTGCACATGCTGGCGCCCGCGGAGCGGCAAGCGCAGCGCGCGCTCCTCGCCGACCTCTACCAGACCGAACGCGGCCGCCTCGAAGAGCTGCGCGCCCAAGGCGGCGGTGCCTTCGCGGCATGGCTCGACCATGAGATCGCGCTCATCGACGAGCGCATCGCGTGGCTTGATCGGACCAAGACCGCGTAGGGCCCGGCTCCAAACCCGCCCCTACGGTTTTTCTGACGTCTCGGCTATAGAGCCGCCATGCCGTCCGCACCCGACCGCGCCCCCCGCGCCCTCCTCCGCTCGCTGTTCGACGCCGCCGTGGCGGCGGCACATCCGCGCCTGTGCGTGCCGCCGCATCT
>CAZUYG010000432.1:0-4010 GCA_964624265.1 uncultured Candidatus Odyssella sp. | reverse complement strand
CGTCTCGTGGCGGCTCATCAGCACGCGGTCGGACGCGACGACGACGTGGACGACACCCGCGAACGGCGCGCGGATGCTGAGCTTCGCGGTTTCGCCGGCCTTGTAGCTCGGCTTGTCGAGCCGCACCTGCAGCTTGTCCGGCACCTCTTCCGATTCGCCGGCATAGGTCCAGCCGAACGAGAAGCGGTAGCTGGCGGCGGCGCCGGTGGCGGCGTCGGTGATCGTCAGGCGATAGCGTCCGCCCGGCCGCGCGAACGAAAGCTCGCCCGGCTTATCGGCGGCGATGTCGAGCTCGCCTTTCTGGATCGGCTCGTCGCGGGTGACGCCGCGATAGTTCCAGCGTCCGTCGCTGTTGTACCACTGATACTCGAACACCTCGCGCACGAGCTCGAACTTGAGCTTGCCCGCGGCCTTGCGGTTACCCTCGCGGTCCACGGCAATCGCCTGGAACTTCGCGGTCTGGCCTTCGGCAACGGTGCTGTCGTCGGCCTCGAGCTTGAGGCCGAGATAGAGCGGCCGGTGCGCGACCGGCACAGACAGGCGGCGCTCGATCGCGCGGCCACCTTCCTCGTTCAGCGTCACGCGGATGTCCGCCAGCAGCGGGCGCGTGGCGTCGAGCTTCTCGTCGAGCTTCACCTCGAGCGCGGTCTCGCCCTTGGCGTCGGTCGTGGCCGGGGAGATTTCCTTCCGCTTCGCGTCGAAACGCTCCTGCACCAGGCCGAAGAAGAAATCCTTGAACGCCGGGAACGGCGACGGATCGAGCCGCAGCGTGGCTTCGCCGTCCACCGCGAGATCGGCCGCCGGCGCGCCGTAGAGGAAGCGGCCGACGACGCTGATCTTCACCGGCTTGTCCGGCGCCAGCATTTTCGGCGCGGCCGACAGCGTCATTTCGAGCCGCTCGGGCACGAAATCCTCGACCTTGAAGCCGGTGCTGCCGACCGCCGGACCTTTCGGATCCACATGGGCGATCACGCGCCAGCTTCCGGTCGGCGACGATTTCGCGAGCGGAACCGAAACGCTGTATCCGCCGGCGCCCTGCGGGCGCAGCGTGAAGCGCTGGGCCTCGACGCCGTCCGGGCGGATGAGGCGCAGGACGAGCGGCGTGTCGCCGGTGGCGCGCGCATTGAGGTCGCGCAGCAGCGCGGCCAGATGCACGGTCTCGCCGGGGCGGTAGACGCCGCGCTCGGCATAGACGAACGCATCCGCGCCCGAGGGCGCGTCGCGGCCGCCCACGCCGCGGTCGGTCAGGTCGAACGCGCTGCGAATGAGGTCGATGAACGCGAACTCGCCGTCCGCCGCCGTCATCAGCAGCGCGGCGGCGCGGTTGCCGCCCTGGCCGCGCAGCAGGCCCGCCGCGAAGGTTACGCGTCCGTCGGCGTCGCTGGTCGCGGTGCCGAGCACCTCGTTGTTCCGCGCCACGAGGCGCACCTGCACGCCGGCGCGCGGCTGCGCGTTCTCGTAGGAGCGCAGGAAGACGGTGAGGCCGCCTTCGCCGCTATAGGTGCTGACGCCGATGTCGGTGACGACGACCCACTGCGTCGCCCATTCCGAATATTCGTCGCCGTCCTCGTCGTCGTCGGATTTCTTCTTGCCGATCGAGCGCGCGAGCACGACGTAGATGCCGGGCTTCGGCTGCTTGACGATCTCGCCGAACGGCAGCGCGGTCACGGCCTCCTTGTTGCGCTCGCTCTGGATGCGCATGCGGCCCGTCCACACGAGCTCGCCCTGGTTCTCCTCGATCTTGCGCGCGCTGTGCTCGTAGAGCAGCTCGCGGATGCGCTCGCCGGTGATCTCGCCGATCAGGTTCTTGTCGTTGATGCGCAGCACCTTGATCTCGGCGCGCTCGACGTTGACGGTCGAGAGCGGAATGCCCTGGCGGCTGGCTTTCGGCAGGATGTAGGCGCGGCTGCGGAATGCCAGCGTCACCGGCCGGTCGGGCACCGCGATCACGTAGGTTTCGGTGCGCGGCACGATCAGCGCGCCGGTGGACGGCAGGCCCTGGCGCACCGTCACCTTGTAGCTCTGGCTGAACACGACGCCGGAGATGCACAGGGTGCGCTCCTTGGCGTCGAACGCGGCCTTCACCGCCGGCTCGATCGTCACGTAGCGCGCGAAGATCGAAGGATCCTGCTCGGGCAGGTTCTTCGAGAAGGTAAGGCAGAGGCGGGGCTGCTCGCCGTCCACGTCGGCGCGGCTCTGCACGACCTGATGGCGGTATTGCATCACCATCGCGGTCAGGCGGTTGCGCACCGTCTGGCTGCTGTCGAGCTTCAGCGAATCCTCGTAGGCCGCAATGCCCGGCTCCGGCTCGCGCATGATCTCGTGCCAGTAGCCGATGTAGTACAGCGCGAGCGCGCTCTGCTTCGCGTTGGCGGCCTTCTTCCATGCCACGTGCGCGGCTTCGAGCGCGCGCCGGTGCTGCGCGGCGCGCTGCGCGCCGAGCGCGTTGGAATAGGCGAGCCAGACGTCGAAATTGCTGCCGCCATGCGCGATCGTCCGCTCTAGCAGCGGCACCGCCTCGGCGAATTTGCGGTCGCGGACGAGGCCCATCGCCACGGTCAGCGATTGTCCGGCGAGCACCGGATTGGGCCGCTCGCCCGGCTTCAGGTGGCGGCCTCTAATCTCGGCCTCGAGGCGGCCGGAAGCGGCCGCCATCGCCGGCGTATCGTATGCCTGGCTGGCGGCCGGCGAGGCGAGCGAGAGGATCGGGAGAACGAGGAGCAGGGCAGGCAGGAAAACGCGCGCGAGCAGCGACATTGATGTCCTCAGGTGTTCGGTCCGGCACCCCAGAGGCCAGACCCCCTTCTTGCTTATTGCGATGCGGCGCGTGCGCGCGGCATCGAAACAGTTATACGCTAACAACCCGCAAGGCGGGCCTATCGCGCAACACTTTGTTTTTTGTACGGCAGAGTCGGAGGCAAAGCGGTGAAATCCCCGGTGGAGACGGGCGAGGCGGCGGCGATCATCGCGGCGCTCGGCCTGGTGCCGCATCCCAAGGAGGGCGGCTGGTTCCGCGAGATCTATCGCGCCGCCGAAGCGCTGCCGGCGCACGCGCTTGCCGTGCGCTACGGCGGCCCGCGATCCGTCGCGACCGCGATTTACTATCTTTTGACGCCGTCGACATTCTCCGCGCTGCACAGGCTGGCCAGCGACGAGGTCTTCCACTTCTACGCCGGCGATCCGGTGGAACAACTACGTCTATTTCCGGATGGAAGCGGCGAGATCGTGACGATCGGCAATCGTCTGGCCACGGGCGAGCGGCCGCAGGTGCTGGTGCCGCGCGGCGTCTGGCAGGGCGCGCGGCTCGCGCCGGGCGGGCGCTTCGCGCTGCTCGGCTGCACGGTTGCGCCCGGCTTCGACTACGCGGATTACGAAAACGGCGAGCGGGCGTCGCTCGCCGCCGCCTTTCCCGCGTTTGCCGGGCGCATCGCCGCCCTGACGGACCCACCCGGGTAGCGGCGCGCACGGGCGACTGGAACCGAATCTCCGGCGTTTCGTCATATTCGCACCCGTCCGGTCCGCGAGGTTCCGGCGCGGCTCGCATCCGCCTGATCCGGGCGGCTACGCCCATCGACATATGCTTGGGAGTTCCTCAATGAAGAAATACGCATTGCTGTTGCTGCTGCCTCTGTTCGGGGTCGCGGCGTGCCAATCCGAGCCGCCTCCGCCGCCGCCGCCGCCCCAGACGACCGAGGTGATCGGCGTGGTGCAGGACATTTCCGGCGCCTGCCACGTGATCGTCGCCGAAAACGGCGCCGCCTACGCGGTCCGCCCCGGCGTGCTGCCGCCGAATGCCCTGCCGGGCGCGCGCGTGCGCGTGGTCGGGGTCATCGATCCGGCCCAGTCCTGCCCCGGCCGCACGCTGCTGCGCGCCGATGGCGGCGTCACGGTGATCGCCGAGGCCGGCCCGCCCCCGCGCCGCATGCGCCGCGCCATGACCGTTCCCAAGTGAGTCTCGTTCGCATTTGATTCACCAAACGCGCCGCGCGGCCCGCCCCGCGCGGCGCGTC
>CAZUYG010000431.1:0-4026 GCA_964624265.1 uncultured Candidatus Odyssella sp. | reverse complement strand
TCGACCAGGACAAGTGCCGCGGCTGGCGCATGTGCGTCTCCGCCTGCCCCTACAAGAAGATCTATTACAACTGGCAGAGCGGTAAGGCCGAGAAGTGTACGTTCTGCTATCCGCGCATCGAGGTGGGCGAGCCCACCGTGTGCTCGGAAACCTGCGTCGGCCGCATCCGCTACCTCGGCGTCTTGCTCTACGACGCGGACCGCATCGAGGAGGTGGCGAGCGTCGAGGACGAGACGAAGCTCTACCCCGCGCAGCTCTCGCTGTTCCTCGACCCGCACGATCCCGCGGTGATCGCGCAGGCGCGGAAGGACGGCGTGCCCGAAGCGTGGCTCGAGGCCGCGAAGCGCTCGCCGACCTACAAGATGGCGATCGACTGGAAGGTGGCGTTCCCGCTGCACCCGGAATACCGCACGCTGCCGATGGTGTGGTACGTGCCGCCGCTTTCGCCGATCACGGCCGCGGCCGATGCCGGCAAGGTGGCGATGAGCGGCGACCTGCCCGACGTGCGCTCGCTGCGCATCCCCGTGCGCTACCTCGCCAACCTGCTGACCGCCGGCGACGAGGCACCGGTGATCCTCGGCCTCGAGCGCATGATGGCGATGCGCGCGTTCATGCGGTCGCGCAACATCGACGGCGTCGAGAACAAGGCCGTGCTCGACCGCGTCGGGCTCACGCCGGCGATGGTGAACGACATGTATCACGTCATGGCGATCGCGAATTACGAAGACCGCTTCGTGATTCCGAGCACGCACCGCGAATACGCCGAGAACACCTACGACCTCAAAGGATCGTGCGGCTTCAGCTTCGGCAATGGCTGCTCGGACGGCGCCAGCGCCCCGAGCCTGTTCAGCCCGAAAAAGGGCGCGAAGAGCAAGGTGGAGGCCTGAGATGCGCACGCTCCGCGTTCTCGCCCGCCTCCTCTGCTACCCGACCGCCGAGCTCCGGCAGGCGGCGCCCGAGCTGCGCGCGATCCTCGCCGAGGAAGGCGCGCTACCGGCCAAGCATCGCGCCGCCGTCGGCGCGCTGATCGACGCGATCACCGGCGATTCGCTGTTCGACGCGCAGGAGCGCTACGTGGCTCTGTTCGATCTCGGCCGCGGCTGCTCGCTGCATCTGTTCGAGCACGTTTACGGCGATTCGCGCGAGCGCGGCCAGGCGATGGTGGCGCTCGCCGACCGCTACCGCGCCGCCGGCCTCGCCGTTTCGGCCAACGAGCTGCCCGACTACCTGCCGCTGGTGCTGGAATACATCTCGGTGGCGCCGGCGGCGGAGGCCAAGGGCCTGCTCGCCGAGATCGCGCACGTCGTCGAGGCGCTCGGCGAACGGCTCGCGAAGCGCGGGTCGCCCTATGCCGCGGTCATGGCAGCGCTCGGCGCGCTGGCCGGTAAGCGGCTGCATTCGACGGCCGACCTCGTCACGACCGACGACGACGACAGCCCCGAGGCGCTTGATCGCGCCTGGGAGGAGGCCGCCGTGACCTTCGGCCCGGAGAACGCCCCCAAGAATGGCGGCTGCGACCGTGCCGCCGCCATCCTCTCGCGCATGAACCAAGGGAGCTGAGCCATGCTGGCTTATCTCAACCACGCCGCGTTCGGCATCTTCCCTTATGTGGCGCTCTCGACCTTCCTGATCGGCAGCCTGATCCGCTTCGACCGGGAGCAATACAGCTGGCGGAGCGGCTCCTCGCAGATGCTGAGGAAGCGCCAGCTGCGGTGGGGCAGCAATCTGTTTCACGCGGGCATCCTGTTCCTCTTCGTCGGTCATTTCGTGGGACTGCTGACGCCGCACTGGGCCTACGAGCCGTTCATCAGCCCCGGCGCCAAGCAGATGCTCGCGATCGTGGCCGGCGGCGTTGCCGGCGCGATGTGCTTCGTCGGGCTGTCGCTGCTGATCCACCGCCGCCTGTCGGATTCGCGCATCCGCAAGACCTCGAGCGTGATGGACATCGCGATCCTGTTGCTGCTGTGGCTGCAGCTCGTGCTCGGCCTCTTCACGATCCCCTATTCGCTCGAGCACCGCGACGGCTCGGTGATGCTGGCACTGTCGGAATGGGCGCAGCGCATCGTGACGTTCCAGGGCGGCGCGGCCGACATGGTCGCCGGCGTGGCCTGGCCCTACAAGCTGCACATCTGGCTCGGCCTCCTGATCTTCTTCGTGTTCCCGTTCAGCCGCCTCGTGCACATCTGGAGCGCGCCGGTCGGCTACGTCTTCCGCAAGCCGCAAGTCGTCCGCCGCCGCGGCGCCGCCGCCGCGGCCCGCGCGAAGTGAGGCCCGCCATGACCGCGATCCGCGTGAACGACGTTGAGATCGGCACCGCCAAGATCGCCGAGGAGATGCAGTATCACCCGGCGCACTCGTCCGAAGCGGCGCAGGGCGCCGCGGCCGAGGCCCTGGTGGTGCGCGAATTGTTGCGGCAGGAAGCGCGCGCGCAAGGCTACGGCGACGGTGACGGCGCGATCGAAGATCTGCTCGAAGCGGCGGTAACGACGCCGGAACCGGACGAGGCGAGCTGCCGGCGCTACTACGAAAACAACCGGAAGCGCTTCCGCTCGCCCGACCTCGTCGAGGCGCAGCACATCCTGATCGCGGCGGCGCCGGACGAGGCCGAAGAACGCGCGGCTGCAAAGGCGAAAGCGGAAGGCCTCGCGCGGCGGCTGGCCGCCGATCCCTCCGGCTTTGCGGCGCTGGCGCGCGAGCATTCGGATTGCCCCTCGAAGGAGAACGGCGGCCATCTCGGCCAGATCGGCCGCGGCTCGCTGGTGCCCGAGCTCGAGACCTACATCTTTGCGATGAAACTGGGCGAGATCTGCCCGGTCCCGGTCCCGAGCCGCTACGGCTGGCACGTCGTGCGCGTGCTCGAGCGCGCCGACGGCCGCGAACTCCCGTTCGAGAGCGTGCGCGAGACGATCGCGGACTATCTGACCGAAGCGTCATGGCGGCGTGCGGTGAGCCAATACATCGCGCTGCTCGCCGGGCGGGCGGCGATCGAGGGGATCGCCCTGCGCGCCGCGCATACGCCGCTGGTGCAGTAGGATTGCGATGCTTCCGGCGCCGCAGGCAAAGCCTGGACCGCGCCGCCCGCCGCCGGCGTTCGAGCCGCTCGACCTGCGTCTGCTCGCGCGCCCGCTCGATTTCCTGCTCGCCGAGCACTACCGCCTGCGCGCCGTCTTGACCCAACTCGACTGGCTGGCGCGCGAGGGCGTGCGCGGCGGCGGCGGCGACGGGCGGCGAAAGCTCGCGCGCGCATTGGCGGTTTATTTCGCCGAGGACTATCCGCTGCACGTGGCCGACGAAGAAGTCGATTTCTTCCCGCTGTTGCGGCAACGCTGCGCCGACGACGCCGCTTTCATCGCGAGCCTCGATACGCTCGCCGGCGAGCATCGCGACGACAAGGTGCGCCTCGCGCAGGTCGAGATCGGCCTGAAAGGCCTTGCCGACAAGGAGCAGCGGCCCGATCCGCAGGCGCAATTCGCGGCCGAGGCACGCGCCTATACCGACGCCTTACGCCGGCACATCGCCTGGGAGAATGCGGTGCTGCTGCCGGTGGCGCGCAAGCGCCTCGCGCCCGCCGATTTGAAACGCCTCGGTCAAAAATTCGGTGCGCGCCGCGGCGTCGCGCGTTCCGCCACTGCCCGACCGCCCGAATCCTGAGCAAGCTCCGACCCTCCTGCTCGCTCGCGCCTGTCCACGCAATTGTCGGCGCCTCAATTGTAGCAGGGCCCAGCCGACGGACCTGCGACAGGCACACTGGCGGGGACGAGGCCGTGCAGGGGGATGCCGCCATCGAGTGGGATGTTCCCGGACGCGAACCCGGCACGAAACGGCCGTCCGGCTGGCGCGAGCAACGGGCGCAAGGCGCCGGCGGCGCAGATCGTTCTTACATTGCAGCGCGCGAACGGGCCCGTCATGGACGATGCGGCCGGCTTCCTTCACGCAGCCGCGGTCCCGGCGCTTCCGGATAGTCGGGCCGATTCGCGATCTTCGCATGAACCGCTACGACGGCGCGCCGGATTTCGTCTCCCGGCG
>CAZUYG010000430.1:0-4031 GCA_964624265.1 uncultured Candidatus Odyssella sp. | reverse complement strand
CGAGCTATTGCGCGCGCTGGCCGCCACCGGGCTCGACCGTACGACCACCGTGATCTACACGAGCGACCATGGCGACAATGCCGGAGTCCGCGGGCTCTGGGGCAAGTGCAACATGTATGCGGAAAGCATCGCGGTGCCCCTGATCGTCGCCGGACCCGGGGTGCCGGCGGGCCGCGTCTGCAAGACACCCGCAAGCCTCGTCGACGTCGCGGCGACGATCACCGATTGCCTCGGCCTCGATGCCGATCCCGCGCAGCGCGGAGCCTCGCTGCTCGGGCTGGTCGAGAGCGGCGACGATGCCGCGCGGCTGGTGTTCAGCGAATATCACGCGATCGGGTCGGTCTCGGCCAGCTACATGGTCCAGGACGCCCGCTGGAAATACATCCACTACGTGGGCATGAGGCCCGAACTGTTCCGCCTCGACGACGACCCCGGCGAAGAACGCGATCTCGCCGGCGATGCGCGGCACGCGGGCACGCTGCAAACCTATGCGCGCAGGCTGCGCGCGATCTGCGACCCCGAGGTCACGGATCGCCGCGCCAAGGCGGATCAAGCGAAGCTGATCGCCCGTCATGGCGGCCGCGAGGCGGTGCTGAATTCCATCGAACTCGGCGCCGATGCCGTTCCGGGCGGTCACACCGAGTGAGCGCGCGGCGCGCAAGCGCCGCTCCGCGGACGCGAACCGGGACGCCGGAGAAATTCCGGCCACGAAACCGAACACGATCCGGCGAAAGCAAGACGGGCGGATCCTGGATCCGCCCTTGCTTTGCCCGCGGGGAGCCGGAACTCAGTACGTGTCGCCGGTGCTGCGGCCGACGTCGGTGCGCGTGCCGGGCTTGGTGCCGGGATCCTCGGCGGTGTCGGTATCCACCGTGCGGCCCTTGCCGGTGCCGGGCTCGGTGCCGCGCTTGTAGTATTCGTAGCCGTTGCCGGCGCGAACCGCGACCACGCCCTTGGGCTGCGTGAAATTGCGCGCCGGCACGTCTTTCAGGGCCGACCGCGCGAAATCGAGGAAGATCGGCGCCGCCGTGGTGCCGCCCTGCTCGTGCGGGCCGAGCGTGCGCGGCTTGTCGAAGCCCACCCACACGGCGATGGCGAGGTCGGGCGTGAAGCCGACGAACCACGCATCGAGCACGTCGTTGGTGGTGCCGGTCTTGCCGGCGACCGGGCGGCCGAGCGCGTTCAGGATCGTGGCCGTGCCGCGCTGCACGACGCCCTGCATCATGCTGACCATCTGGAACGCGTTGTCTTCGTCGAGCACCTGCTCGCGGCCGCTCGGCAGCTCGGGCATGCCCTGCCCGTTGAACGCCACCTGGTTGCACTTCTCGCATTTGCGCTCGTCGTGGCGGTAGATCGTGCGGCCGTGGCGGTCCTGGATGCGGTCGACGAGCGTCGGCGTGATCCTGCGGCCGCCGTTCACGATCATCGAATAGGCCGCGACGTGGCGCATCGGCGTGGTTTCGATCGCGCCGAGGGCCATCGCCATCACCGGCTCGAGCTTGTCGGAGACGCCGAGCTTGCTCGCGAGCTCCACCACCTTCTCGAGCCCGGTGGCCTCGGCCAGGCGCACCGTCATCAGGTTGCGCGACTGCTCGATGCCGGTGCGCAGCGGCGTGGGGCCGTAGAACTTTCCGGACGAGTTGCGCGGGCGATACACCTTGTCGCCGTATTTCACGACGATCGGCGCGTCGAGGATCGTGGTCGAGGGCGTGAAGCCCTCCTGCAGCGCGGCGAGATAGACGTAGGGCTTGAACGACGAGCCCGGCTGGCGCCACGCCTGCGTGACGTTGTTGAACTGCGAGAGCCAGAAGCTGAAGCCGCCGCTCATCGCGAGCACGCGGCCGGTGTGCGGGTCCATCGCCACCAGAGCGCCGGTCGCCTCGGGAACCTGGCGCAGCGTGTAGGTGTCGGCGGGCACCGGCTTGTTCTGCGAATCGACGCTGATCTTCTCGACCAGCACCACGTCGCCCTGCCGCAGCACGTCGGTGGCCTTGCGGATGGGCTGGCCGGTCGCCGTCTTGAACGTGGGCTTGCCGGCCTCCACCGTGATCTCGCCCTGCTTGCGCGCCCAGGTGAGCTCGGTGAGCGGGATGCGGCCGCGGCGGCCGTCGGCCATGCCGATGTCGGCGCCCTTGTCGTCGATCTCGAGCACCAGCGCGAGCGGCCAGTCGCCATACCCCGCCGGCGCCTGCACCTTGCGCAGCTTCTGCCGCCAGCCGTCGGCCCAGCGCTCGGTCTGCCCGTCCTTGAGGTTGGCGACCGCGCCGCGCCAGCCGTGGCGCTTGTCGTAGGCGACGAGGCCGCGGCGCAGCGCCGCGTCGGCGAAGGCCTGCATCTTGGGATCGAGCGTCGAGCGGATCACGAAGCCGCCCGCCTTCATCTTGTCCTCGCCGTGCTTGGCGAGCATCTCGCGGCGCACTTCCTCGACGAAATATTCCGCGCCGACGCTGACATAGGGCGGCGGCGGCTTCACGCCGAGCGGCGCGGCCTTGGCCTCGTCGGCCTCGGCCTTGGTGATGTAGCCGTCTTCCAGCATGCGCTGGACGACATAGTTGCGGCGGTTGATCGCGCTGCGCGAATTGCGCTCCGGATTGAAGCGCGACGGCGCCTGCGGCAGCGCGGCGAGCAGCGCCACCTCGGCCACCGTGAGCTGATCCAGCGACTTGTCGAAATAGATCTGCGCCGCGGCGGCGACGCCGTAGGCCTGGCGGCCGAGGAAGATCTGGTTGAGATAGAGGCCGAGGATCTTCTCCTTCGAATAGGCGCGCTCGATGCGGAAGGAGAGGATCATCTCCTTCACCTTGCGCTCGAAGCGCTGCTCCGACGACAGGAAGAAGTTCTTCGCCACCTGCTGCGTGATCGTCGAGCCGCCCTGCAGCTTGCCGCCGCCGGTGAAATTGTTGCGCACCGCGCGCGCGATGCCGAACACGTCGATGCCGGGATGGGTGAAGAAGCGCTGGTCTTCGGCGGCGATGAACGCCTGCCACACGCGCTTCGGGATCGATTCGAACGGAACGTAGATGCGCTTCTCGGACGCGAACTCGCCGATCAGGCGCCCGTCGGCGGCATAGACGCGGCTGACGATCGGCGGCTCGTAATTGGCGAGCTTCTGATAGTCCGGCAGGTCGCGGCCATAGAACCACAGGCCGAAGAACACCACGAACAGCCCGACGAGGCCGACCAGGAAGCCGGCGCTGAGCAGGTTGAGGGCGCTGCGGTAGAAGAACCCCGCGACCGAATTATTGCGTTTTCTCAAAGGCTTCCCTCTTACCCGCCGACGCCGGGCGGAGCCGGCGCCAGGGCCGACCCGATGGGGCGCGGACTATATACGCGGTCATCCAACGCGCAAGCGCCCGCCCCGGTTCATTTTCGCAAGGTTTTGTTGCCGAAGTCTTTGGCGGCAATGTGGCCTTTTCGCCTTCTCCATAGGGAGAACGGGCGTGGGAATGAGGGGACAGCGTTGAGTTGGAAAGCCGCCGCCCGAGCCGCGACGATCGGCAAAGCCCCTCGACGAGGTACGGCAATTGTAAAGTGCCATGTCCCGGCGCCGATCCGCGATGCGAAGAAATCAACGCCAATCCCGGCTACATCGCCTTTCTTGCTAATGCCATTCGTTCATTTGCCCAACCGCCCTTTTTCGCATTCCACACAATGCGGCCCCTTTTGCGCCCTCCGGAAGGGGTTCGAATTGTCGCCCAAGGATGCGGGGTTTTGCCGATCCATGCCCGACACAGGGGCGGCCTCTTCTTGCCTGGCAAACGGCTCGATCGCTTGCGCATCAAGCGCATAGGCTGTCGGAACGGTGGCCGCGCCATCGACCAGCCAGAGATGTGGCGTGCCGTTCGCGGCCCGGATACGCCCTCTGACCAGCACGGCATCGAACCGGCCTTTCAGATCGAGCCCCTTCGGATATGCGACGCGGATAATCTGGTTTGCGTTCGGCCGCGGCTCGTGAATGCACGCGCCGACATACGGCACCAGCAGAAACTCGGTGGCCTTCTCATTTTCGAACTTGAGCGGCAGTACGTAGC
>CAZUYG010000429.1:0-4036 GCA_964624265.1 uncultured Candidatus Odyssella sp. | reverse complement strand
TACGTGTTCTGGAAGTTCGACGCCAACAAGAAGTCGCAGATCGCGAACTAACCGATCCGCGCACTTCGGACGAAACGGCGGCGGCCTCGCAAGAGGCCGCCGCTTTCGTTTGCGCGCATGGCGGCGCGCCGTGCCGGCTTTCGTTTCTTACGGACGCCGGGCTTCGGCGATGAGCGCGATCAAACGCTCGAACTCGCGCCGCAGGATGAAGCGATCCTGCCGGCAATAGTCCGTTTCAGCGTTTGCTCGGTCGCGGCAGTGAAGCACGAGTTTCTCGAGCGCCGCATCGAACCCGATGCCTTGCTCCCGCATCAGCGACGCGATGCGCGCCAGAAAGGCGGTCGTGTCGGCTTGATGCACGATCACGCTCCGCCAGGCTGGAACGACGATGATCGCCTGGAAGCCGAGGCCGAGGGCGAAGAACGATCCGGCCGGGAGTCCGGTTTCCGGGCCGGGAAGCCACCAAAGGTAACCGTGACCGGCGAGAAGGCCTCGGTTGCCCGTCGGCGTGTGGTCCCGCGTGATCCGGTCGACCCAGCCGGCGGGAAGGATCCGCTGTCCCTGCCAAATGCCACCGTCGAGATAGAGTTGGCCGAACCGGGTCATGTCTCGAGCCGACATGCGAAACATCGCGGCAGGGTGCCGCGACAGCCTGGCTTCGCGGATGTAGGAAACATCGTCCTTCGAGAAGTCTTCGAGGGCGATGCGCGCGGCGATACCGGCGTTGAAGGCTTCGGCGATCGAAAGCCCGGTCCGCGTCTCGAAGATCGTGGTCAGCGCGTTGTAGTCCCAATTGTTATAGGCCCATTTGGAGCCGGGGGCGTTTTCGGCGCGGCCCAGCCGCGCATCGACGTCGCGCTGCTGTCCATCCGCCGCCGCTGCCGCGTGGTTGATTGCCGAAATGCTCTTGATCAGGTGCAAGACCGTGGCTTGCCGCTGACGCGGCGTGAGCGGGGCGGGCTCGTCGTCGATGCCGAGCGCGTCGAGCGTGGCTTCGAGATCGATTTGCCGGGCGCCGCGCCCAAGATGCTGCCCGACGAGCGCGCTGAGAAACGCCTTGCGCACGGAGTGGACATTGTAGCGCTTGCGCAAATCCCCGAGCGACCGAACGACGACGCCGCCGGTCACGATCACGAGGGAATCGGTGCCGAGCGATCGCGCGTATTCGATCGCGCGATCGAGCGCCGCAGCATTCCAGCCGAGGCGATCGAACGGCGTTTGGTCGGCCGATTGCGCATGGGCGCCCGTGCACGACAGGACGAAAACCGCGGCGCCGACAAGCGCGCGGCCGCGGGAACCGGCGGATCGGCCGTTCACGAGAACCCCCTTGCGTACCGACTGAACAACGCGCGATTCGGCCGAATCCGTCGGGTACGCGCGCTGCCGACCTTCCGGCGCCGCGTTGTCGGCTACTTCAGCGCCAGCACCACCGGCCCGGCCGCCGGGTCGGTGACGCCGCGTCCGTCGCCCAGGTCTTCCAGCGTATCGCGGAACGAGTTGAGCGTGGCGATCATGCCGGGCCGCGCCTTGACGAGCGCGTCCATGTCGGGCCACTCGGCGACGAGGCAATAGCTGCGGTCGCCGGTCTTGATCATGTTGGCGCGGATCAGGCCCGGCCAATCGGCCGCGACCGTCTTGTGCGCGTCCAGGAAGTCCTGATCGCGTCCCGGCTTCACCCGGAAGCGAACGGTGCTCAAGACAGTCATTGGTTGCTCCCCACTGAGTCTGGACAAGACTGCATTCGGCGGCCTAGCGCCGGCAAGAGGCCGCTGGCGCGCGCGATCCGGCAGGCGCCAATCTCCCGCGCGCCGCAAAAACGAAAGGGCCCAGCCTTTCGGCCGGGCCCTTTTTCGTCCTCCCAGGCGCCGCCGTGTGCTGCCGGCGGCGCGGACGATGACGGTTGCTTCGCAATCTTCCGGCGAAGCTTCGCTTCGGCAAGAGCCGGCGTCGTCGCCAGCGACTCAGTGCGCGGCGCCGGCGGCCGGGCGGCCGGAGCGGCGGCCGAGGCCGATGCGCTTGGCGAAGGCGGAACGCTGCTTGGCGTAATTGGGAGCCACCATCGGATAGTCGATGGGGAGGCCCCATTTCTGGCGGTAGTCGTCCACCGTCATGTTGTAGGTCGTACGAAGATGGCGCTTCAGCATCTTCAGCTTGCGGCCGTCTTCGAGGCAGACGATGTAATCCGGCGTGATCGATCGCCGCACCGGCACGGCCGGGCGGGGCGCGTCGCGGCCGCCGCCCGCGCCGCGGCCGAGGCTCGTCAGCGAGCCGTAGACGGTCTTGATCACGTCGGGGATCTGTGTCGGCGTCAGATTGTTGTTGCCGACATAGGCGGAAACGACGCTCGCCGTCATCCGCAGCATCTCCTCGTCGGAGATGCTCTTGTTCTTCTCGTTGCTCATCCCGGTTGTGCCCCTCTCAGCCCCGTCGTGCCGCGTTCCCGTCCGTGCGGCGCGGCGCACCTCGCCCCCGTGGTCGCTCTTGTCGGCGCCTGTATTTCGAGCCGCGACTGATTCCATAATGGGGACTATGAGTCAATTGGCGGCCCTTTATTAACTATTCGGTTCTTCGTTATATATACCCATTACTTTGGTTTTACTCGAAACGGCGGGCATTCGAGCCGTGGTTCGAATGCGTCAGTGCCTCGCTTGCGCCGCGGCTCCCCGGCGCGCTATAGGGACAGCTAGTGCGGTCGCACGCGCATTCCCGCGAGATGTTGTGTCCCTGCGGCGGTGGCCGGCGGCGCTGCGGCGGAGAAATACGGCGGCATGAGCGAAGGACGGCGGTCGGCACCGGCCAAGGGCGATACGGTCGCGCTCGCCTGCGATCATGCCGGGGTGGCGATGAAAACGGCGCTCGCCAAAGACCTGGAAGCGCAGGGTTTTCGCGTCATCGACCTCGGCACCAACAGCGCGGACAGCGTGGATTACCCGGATTTCGCCGACGCGGTCGCGGGCGCGATCGAAAGCGGCCGCGCGCGCTGGGGCGTGCTCGTCTGCGGCACCGGCATCGGCATGGGCATCGCCGCGAACCGCCACAAGGCGATCCGCGCCGCCGTGGTTCACGACGCGCTTTCGGCCAGGCTCGCGCGCCAGCACAACGACGCCAATGTCGTGGCGATGGGCGCGCGTCTGCTCGGCGACGAGGCCGCCAGGGACGCGGCGCGAGCTTTCTTCGCAACGTCGTTCGAGGGCGGCGGGCGGCACGAGCGCCGCGTCGCCAAGCTCTCCCAATAGTTCATCGAGGCAAGAGGCAGATGGCACTCGCACAGCAGAAAATGGCGCCGGCATTCGCGGATCGTTTCTTCGGCGCGCGCCTCGGCGATGCGGATCCCGAGCTGGCGGCGGCGATTCGCGGCGAGCTCGGCCGGCTGCGCGAGCACATCGAGCTGATCGCGTCGGAAAACGTCGTCTCGGCCGCGGTGCTCGAGGCGCAGGGTTCCGTGCTGACGAACAAATACGCCGAAGGGTATCCGGGCCGCCGTTATTACGCGGGCTGCGAACACGTCGACGTCGCCGAGACCTTGGCGATCGAGCGCGCGAAGAAACTGTTCGGCTGCGCGTTCGCGAACGTGCAGCCGCATTCGGGCGCGCAGGCGAACGCGGCCGTGTTCATGGCGCTGCTCAATCCGGGCGACACGTTCATGGGCCTCGCGCTGCCGGCCGGCGGCCACCTCACGCACGGCATGCCGATCAACATGTCGGGCAAATGGTTCAAGCCCGTCTCTTACGGCGTGCGGCCCGACACGCAGATGATCGACTACGACGAGGTCGAGCGGCTGGCGCGGGAGCACAAGCCGAAGCTGATCATCGCCGGCGGCTCGGCCTATCCGCGGCTGCTCGACTTTCCGCGCTTCCGCAAGATCGCGGACAGCGTCGGCGCGTATCTCATGGTCGACATGGCGCATTTCGCCGGGCTCGTGGCGGGCGGCGCGCATCCCTCGCCGGTGCCGCACGCGCACGTCACGACCACGACGACGCACAAGACGCTGCGCGGTCCGCGCGGCGGCATGATCCTCAGCAACGATCTCGAGCTC
>CAZUYG010000428.1:0-4037 GCA_964624265.1 uncultured Candidatus Odyssella sp. | reverse complement strand
ATGACGATGTCGTACTTGCTGCCATCCTTGAGGCGCCACTGGCCGCCGACCAGCGGCGTGCGCGTGACGTTGGCGCGCGCGAACGGCGGCACGTTCTCCTGATTCCACTTCACGGGGCCGACGATCGTCTGGAGATTCGTTTCCTTGATCGCCTTCACCATCGCCTTCTGATCGCCGAGCGCGGGCGTGCGCTTCAGCACGTCCACCGCCACCTCGAACAGCGAATGGATGAAGCCGATCGGCTGCGTCCACTGCTTCTTCGTGGCGGCGCTGTAGGCGTCGGCGAGCTGCTTGGCGCTCTGCCCGTTCAAGGACGATTTGAACGGATGCGATGGCGACCACCACACTTCGGAGGAAAGGTTGTGGCCGTCCTTGCCCAGCGCCTCGACCGCGACCGGGAACAGGATCGCCTTGCCGACCGAGGCCACCTTCGGCTTGAAGCCCTGCTGCAGCGCCTGCTTCCAGAACGTGGTGAAATCGGGCGGCAGCACCACGCCGGTGATGATCTCGCATTTCGCGTTTTTGAAGGCCGCGATCTGCGCCGAGAAATTGTCGGTGAGGTTCTGATAGCGGCCGGGGTCGGTCAGCTTGAAGCCCTGCTTGTCGAGCACCGGCGGGAAGCCGACGTTCTTGTCGCCCCAGGCGTTGCCGTCGCCGTCGTTCGGGAACAGGCCGCCCACCATCTTGTTGGTCGGCACCGCGTTCCACATGTTGGTGAACACGGCGATGATGTCTTCGAGGCCCCAGAAATAGTGATAGGTGTAGTTGAAGCCCTTCCACGCCGGCGGGCCGCCGGCCGGATTCGCCTGGCGCCCGATGAACCAGGGCTGCCACGGCGCCATCGTCGAAACGCAGGGCTGCTCCTCGATCTCGCATTGCGTCGAAACCGGGTTCGTCGTCTCCGGCGTCGAGGCGACGAGCATCAGGTCGATCTTGTCCTGGACGATGAGGTCCTTCGCCACCTGCGCCGCGCGGTTCGGATTCGACTGGCTGTCCTTCACGATCACGTCGACCGGATAGGTGCGGCTGCCCACCTTCAGGCCGCCCTTCATCGCCTCCTTGAACGCGGCGACGGTGAAATTGTCGGCTTCGGCAAAGGCGGCGAGCGGCCCCGTCTGCGGGCTCACATAGCCGAGCTTGATCCTGCGCGTCTGCGCGATCGCCGGCGCCGCGATCACGGCACTGCCGGCGGCCGCGCCGGCGAGGAACGTGCGGCGGGCGATGTTCTTCGGCTTGGTCATCGTTTCTCTCCCTTGGGCTGTTCTCTTTGGATTGTTGTCGTCCCGGACGCGCCGCAGGACGCCGCTTCTTCCGCGGCGTGGTGCTGCGCAGACCCGGGACCTAAACGAGGCGTCGAAACAGATTTGCTCCAGCGCCTCGTTTGGGTCCCGGGTTAGCAGTGCACCACGCCGCGCGAAGTCGCGCGCCGCGCTGCACAGCACCCGGGACGACACGAACTTTGTGCGTGCGGCGAAGAGGGCGTCACGCGCTTACCCCTTCCGCAGCACGCTCAGCTTGTCGGCGTTCACGAGATCGGGCGCGGTCCAGCCGTTCACGTCGTATTCGGCCATGCACTTCTCGGCGAACTGCTTCAGCCGCACGTCGGTGCCGGCGGCCATCGCGCCGAACAGCGCGTAGCGCCGGATTTCCTCGTGGCTGCCGCTGTAGTTGATCTCGTAAAGCTCGTGGCGCGCGCCGAATTCGGTGCCGATCGCGTCCCACAGCAGCTTCATCAGCTTCACGCGGTCCTCGGCGCCGATGCCGCCCGAGCCGCGCATGTATTTGTCGAGATAGCCGCGTAGCGCGGGGTTCTTGAAGTCGGCGACGTGCGAGTTGAGATAGATGAGCCCGCTCGCGACGGTCTTCTCGATCAGGTTCTTGATCTGCACATAGGCCTCGGGCGCCAGCACCTGATAGGCCGCCGCCGGCTCCATCGCCGGCAAAATCGCGCCGCCCTCCCACGGATCGCCGTGCTTGGCCATCGCGTCGGAGAGGCCCCAGATCATGTTCCGCCACGCGATCACTTCGCCGATGTTCGCCTCCACGCCGCGGAACGCGCGCGCGCCGGTGATCTCGGTGGCCTTGATGAAGCAGCCGGTGATGAAGTCGAGCTTCACCGCGAGGCGCGTGCAGCCGTGGATCAGCGCGCGCGGCAGGAAGCCGGTGCGCGGGAAGAAATTGTTCGCCTTCTCCACGTCGCCGTAGACGAACACGTCCTCCCAGGGCACGAACGCGTTGTCGAGCACGAAGATCGCGTCGTTCTCGTCGAGCCGGCTCGAGAGCGGATAGTCGAACGGGCTTCCGAGGACCGCTGCACGGTATTCATTGGACGTGCGGCAGATCAGCTTCACGCCCTTCGCGTTGGTCGGGATCATGAACACGCAGGCGTAGTTCTTGCCCTGCACCGGGATGAGCCCGTGATGCGCGACGAAGGTGTAATGCGTCAGCGCGGAGCCGGTGGCGACGACCTTGGCGCCGCTCAAATAAATGCCGGCGTCGGTTTCCTTGGTCACGTGCACGAACACGTCGGTGCCGCCGGCGGGCGAGCCGGGCGCCGCATTGCGGTCCACCGGCGGGTGGATGATCGCGTGGTTGACGAACGGCACGCGCTCCTGGCTGAAGCGATACCAGCGCTTCGCGTTCTCCTCGTAGGGCGCGTAGAATTTCGCGTTCGCGCCGAGCGTGGCGAGGAACGCCGCCTTGTAGTCGGGCGAGCGGCCGAGCCAGCCATAGCCGATGCGCGCCCATTCGGCGATCGCGTCGCGGCCCTTCACCTGCTCCTCGACGGTCTTCGGCGCCTTGAAATAGCGCTGCGTGAAGCCGCCCCATTCGGTCGGCATCGTCAGCACGTTCTTGCCGCTGTTGTGGTCTTCGTGCAGCGCGTCGTAGAGGCGCGCGATCATGCGCGCGCAATTCTGGAACGCCGGGTGTTCGGTGATTTTCTTGACGCGCTCGCCGTAAATCCAGATCTCGCGCCCGTCGTCGAGGCTGTCGAGATATTCGCGCCCGGTGTAAGGCAGCGCCTTGGCGCCCGCGGAAGGCTTCTTGGCCGCAATCGCGTCTGGTGGCGTCATCATTTCCTCCCGATGATCTGATTCGACGTCTGCCGCGCGATGCGCGGCGCGTCCCGATTGCAGACATCCTAGCACGGGTCCGTGCCGGTTGAGACCACGCTCTCGGAGAAGAATTTCTGACCGTGCCGAAACATGGTTTCCGGCAGGAAATCGCGGCTATTCCGCAGCCATCTGCAATCGCGTCTGAATCGGCGCGGCCAGCAGGCTTGCGCCGCTGACATGCGCTGGCTTGGCTTCGCCGAGCAGATCGAACACCGTCGGCACCACGTCGAAGGCGCTGCGCACGCCGTACGCGCCCGGCGCGAGCCCGCTGCCGGCGAGATACGCCATGCCGTGTCCGCCGGTGTGTCCGCCCGGCCGCTGAAACGGCAGCGGCCCGATGCGCCCGAGGCGCTTGTGCGCGAAGCCGAGATGCGCGCCCTGCCACAGCACGAGCAGATCCGCGCTGGTCGGGTCGAGTGCATAAGGGTCGCGCCGCGCCGGGCGCACGATCGACCGGACGACGGGCTCGCCGGTTGCAAAGTCGCGCGTGTTGCGCAGCAGGCGCTCGATCGCGTTCAGCACCAAGCCGTAGGCCCAGCGCGGCACACGCCCGTTCGCTTCGCGGCCCGCGAGGTTCACGCGGACGCGCCCGTCGTAATACGAGGGCAGCGCGAAGGCGCGCATCGCGGGCCAGAACGGCCGATACCATGTCGCCGCGATCGCCTCCACCGAGATGCAGGCCACATCGGCGCCGTCGTCCGGCCACGGCGTGCCCATCGCGCGCGCGAGCGTGGCGCGCCGCGCGATACGCGACGGCCATTTCTCGGGCGGGAGGAAACTGGGCTGGCAGACGCCCGGCCACCACTTCGCCGCTTCGTCGAGGGTCGGCACGCCGCCCGGCGCGGCAGCCCATTCCGCGCGCCCCTGTTGCAGCGCCGCACCGAATTGCCAACGAAACAGCAGCTCTGGCAGGAGCGCCAT
>CAZUYG010000427.1:0-4038 GCA_964624265.1 uncultured Candidatus Odyssella sp. | reverse complement strand
GAGCTCTACCGCCGCATCGCTGCACATCAGCAAAAAGACGAATGGGCGGCCGCCGACCGGCTGATCGCCCAGCTTCAGGACCGCTCGCTGCTCGGCCACGTACTCGCCGCGCGCTATCTCGACGGCTACCCCGCCAAGCCGGCGGAGATCCGCGACTGGCTCGCCAAATATTCGGACCATCCCGACGCGGCGCGCATCGCGCAGCTTGCGCATGGCAACGCGCCGGTGCGGCGCGGCCGCGCGAAGCGTCGGGCCGACGCGGGCGACGAAGACGGCGTGATCACGACGACGTCGCGCAAGCCCAAGCCGCGCCCCGACTACCGCCGCCACGGCTACACCGCGCGCGGCGTCGGCACGGTGCAGGGCGCCTATCAGCTGCAGCTCCGGCGCGGCAATTACGAAGGCGCCGAGAGCGTTCTGAACGGGGCGAACGCCGAGCGCGCGCTGGGCGCCGTGCGCGTCGACACGCTCAAGACCGAACTTGCGATCTACTATCTCCAGAACGGGCGCTTCGACCGCGCCTATGCGCTGGCTTCGGCGGCGACGCGCTCGCGCGACGCGGTGCCGAACGCGGCCTGGGTCGCCGGCCTCGCCGGATGGAAGACCGGCAAGCGGCGCGAAGCGGCGCAGCAATTCGAATGGGTCGCCGGCATGCAGCGCGCCAACGAGTGGCCGCAGGCGCGCGCGGCGTATTGGGCGGCGCGCGCACACGAATCGTCCGGCGATTCGAGCAGCGCGCGGCGCTGGCTCGAGAAGGCGGCGAACTATCCGCGCACGCTCTACGGCATGGTGGCGCGCCACCGCCTCGGCATCCGGCAGGATTTCAATTTCGGCATCGCCATGCAGGCCGATTCCGCGCATCTCGCGCGCATCGGCGGCACGGCCGAGGGCAAGCGCGCGTTCGGCCTGATCCAGATCGGGATGAACCATCACGCCGGCGAGGAGCTGCTGCGCCTCTACAAGAGCCAGGGCGAGCAGATGTCGGAAACCTATCTCGCCATCGCCGACCGCGGCGCGTTGCCGGATCTCGCCTATTACGTGAGCGCGCAGATGTTCACGCGCAGCGGGCGCATGTACGACCCCGGCCTCTATCCGGTGCCGGACTGGAAGCCGCAGGGCGGATTCCAGCTCGACCGC
The DNA here is from genome assembly GCA_964624265.1 of uncultured Candidatus Odyssella sp. Lineage (GTDB taxonomy): Bacteria > Pseudomonadota > Alphaproteobacteria > Bin65 > Bin65 > SBBV01. Next base: position 2,901 of record CAZUYG010000427.1, on the reverse strand, counting down.
GCGATCCTGTTCGCGATCATGCGGCAGGAATCGGCGTTCCAGGCGAAGGTCGTCAGCAAGGCGAACGCGCGCGGCCTGATGCAGCTCATTCCGCCGACCGCGAGCACGATGGCCGGCGACAGCAAGCTGCGCCACCAGCTCGGGCGTCTCTATGACCCCGAGTTCAACATGGAGCTCGGCCAGCGCTATCTGCGCCACCTGCTCAAGAACGACGCGGGCGGAAACGTGGCTTTCGCCGCCGCCGCCTACAACGCCGGCGAGGGCGCGCTCGCGAAATGGCAGATGCGCGACGACGCGCTGCTGTTCCTGGCGACGATCCCCTACACCGAGACGCGCGAATACGTGGAGCGGGTGCTCTACAACGTCTCGGCCTATCGCCTCAGGCTCGGCCAGACGCCGACCGAGCTCGACGACCTGGCGCAGAACCGTTTCCCGGCCTACCGACCGCAAGACCAGGGCGCGCAGATCGGCACCGTGGGCACGCGGTGGTGAGACCGCGGCCCGCGCGACGCATCGCCTGATGACGGGCGCCTTGCCCGGGACTAGATTGAGCGCATGAGCAAGCTCGACGAGAGCCGGCCGTTCCTGCCCGTGCACATCGCGGTCCTCACCGTGTCGGACACGCGCGGCCCGGCCGACGACCGCTCCGGCGATACGCTGGCCGAGCGCATCCGCAACGCCGGCCACGTCGTCGCCGAGCGCAAGATCGTGAAGGACGAGCAGGCCGCGATCACGGCCCAGCTGCGCGCCTGGATCGCCGATCCGCGCATCGACGTCGTGATCTCGACCGGCGGCACGGGCGTGACCGGCCGCGACGTGACGCCCGAGGCGTTCCACGCGGTCTACGAGAAGGAGATCGTGGGCTTCGGCGAGCTGTTCCGCTGGCTCTCGTACCAGAAGATCAAGACCTCGACGATCCAGTCGCGCGCGACCGCCGGCGTGGCCGGCGGCACTTATCTCTTCGCGCTGCCCGGCTCGCCGGGCGCCGTGAAGGACGCGTGGGACGACATCATCGTCCACCAGCTCGACAACCGGCACCGGCCCTGCAACCTCGTCGAGCTGATGCCGCGCCTGCAAGAGCACCTCGCGAAGAAGTCGGCCTGAGATGCGCGCGCTGGCCATCGCCGCGGTTCCGCTGCTGCTGCTCGGCGCGGCGGCGCCGGCCGCGGCGGAGGCGAAGCAGCGCTGGCCGTCGCCCGAAACCCTCGCGCGCCAGTTCGAGCGCATCGCCTTCTCGAGCGAATTCGGCGGCGAATACCGCGCCGGCCGACTCATTCGCTGGCAGGGGCCGATCCGGGTCCGCATCACCGGGCATTTTCCCGACCGCTTCCGCATCGAGGTCGAGCGCCAGCTCGCCGAATTGCGCCAGCTCTCCGGCCTCGCGATCGACATCGCCGAGAGCGGCGGCGAGGCGCAGCCGGCGCCGATGACGATCGAGTTCTCGGCCTCGCGCGGCGGCACGAGCTTCGACCCCGAGGCGCCGTGCCGGACGCTGATCTGGGAAACCGGTTTTGTGATCCGCCGCGTTCAGATCTACATCACGCCTTATCCGGACGGGCTGCGCCGGCATTGCATCGCCGAGGAGATGACGCAGGCGCTCGGCCTCGCCGACGATTCGACCATCTTGCGCGACTCGATCTTCAACGACGCCAGCGCGCGCACGCGCATCGCGCCCTGGGACGCGCTGATGGTGCGCATCCTCTACGATCCGCGGCTGCGCCCGGGCATGCACAAGACCGAGGCCATGCCGATCGTCCGCCGCATCATCGCCGAGCACCTGCGCGCCGGCGCCACGAGCTCGCGGCGGCCGCGCTAGGGCCCGCGCCCGTTCGCACAGGCCGACGTCAACCTCCGGCGCGGCGCGCGCCGGCGTCATCATGCGGACGGCGGATTCTGCGTGCCGGGAAAATCGCTACCCGATATTCAGCTGCGCCCCGTTGAGCGCGAGCACCACGCCGTTGGTGTAGCCGGCGCGGTCGTCGGCGAGGTAGCGGATCGCGTGGACGATCTCGTCCATCGTGGCGAGCCGGCGCATCGGGATGGCGGCGAGATACTTTTCGAGCTGCGGCGCGCTGAACGCGCGCGCCATGCTGCCCTCGATCACCGCCGGCGCGATCGCGTTGCAGTAGATGCCGTAGCGCGTGCCGGCGATCGCGTAGCTTTTCGTGAGCGCGTGGACGCCGGCCTTGGACGCGCCATAGGCCGGATGCGGGCCGACGCCGCCGAGCTGGCCCGAGATCGAGCCGGCGTTGACGATGCGCCCGCCCCCGTTCTTCTTCATCACCGCGAAGGCCGCGGCGCAACCGTGGAACGTGCCGGTGAGGTTGATGCCGATGATGCGGTCCCACTCCTCGGGGCTCGCCTGATCCACCGGCGCGTTGCTGACGACGCCGGCGCAGTTGACCCAGACGCGGAGATCGCTTTCCGCCGCGGCGCGTTCGGCGAGGGCGAACACCGCGGCGCGGTCGCGCACGTCGAGCGCCACCGGCACGGTATTGTCCGCGGCAGCCGGCGCGCGGAGATCGGCGGCGTAGACGCGATAGCCGTCGGCGCGGAAGCTCGCCGCGGCGCCGCCGCCCATGTCGCCGCCCGCCCCGGTGATGACGACGCTTTTCGGCTTCGTTGCGCTCATGGCGCGGTCCTCCCCAAACGAATCCGGCGCCGCCCTGTGCGAGCGGCGCCGGATGTTCGCAAACTTGATTGCAGGCCGGGCACGGGCCCCGTTCGCGGCGGGGCGCGTCTCCGGCCGGCGCGCCTTACTGCGGCAGCTCGGCGCGCGGACCGGGGCCGAGGCGGCGGATACCGTCGACGCGGATGACGGTCGAACCCGGGCAATCCTGGTTCGGATGCACGACGCCGTCGATGCGCACCTTGGTGCCGCGCGGAATGCCGCGCAGACCG
>CAZUYG010000426.1:0-4044 GCA_964624265.1 uncultured Candidatus Odyssella sp. | reverse complement strand
CGCGGCGACGAGAAATCCGAACGGCTGGATCGCCCCGAGCAGATGAATCGGCTCGCTGTCGCAGTTGCCGAGGTCGACGCTGCGAACGGGGCTAGCCTGCATGGCGCATGCCGATCCGTGTGGCTTCGCCGACGGCGCGGGCCGCGCGCTCGAAAGCGCCGAACGCCGCGAGCGCACCCTCGACGGCTTCGTCCGGCGCGCGGCGCGCCGCCCGCGAAGCCTCCAGCCTCTCGAGGAAATCCGGCCACAGACGCGCTTCGCCGTGAGCGAGGAAGCGCACGGCACTGCGCACCCGCGCACTGGCGGAGGCGAGCACGCCGGGGAGAAGGGCGCGGCCGCCGAGCCGCGAGCCTTCGAGCGTATAGAGCATGCCGAACGCGTGGGCCTCGCTCCGCGCCGGCGGCACGGCGGCCGGCGCGGGCGGCGGCGTGCCGAGCGACGCCAGATCGGCGAGCACGGCCGCGCTGCGCCGGCGTTCGGGCCAGTCGGCGACGTAGCGCGCGACGCCCGCCGCTTCGAGCGCGCGCTCGAGCGGAAGCAGGGCGCCGGCCGATGCCCTCAGGAATTTCGCATAACCGTCGTCGCCGGCCGCCAGATGGGGCCACAGCGCGGCATCGACCGTGGCATGCGCCGCTTGCGTGCGCGCTCTCAGCACGGCGCGCAGCGACCATGGGCGCGACGCATCGGCGGGGAGGGCCGTCATCGGCGCTCCCGAAGGCGGAAAGCGAAATCGGTGGTGCGCATGAGCGGATCCTCGAGCCGGGCCCGGCCGCGATGTGCCGGTCCGCGCGGTGCCCTGTGAAAATGTCCATGTCCGGCGGGTGACGCCGCGTTTCGAGCTCTACCGGCGGCGGGTCGGATGCTCTCGTTCCGACGCGTCGCGGCGGCGATCTCAGGCCGAGCCTCGAATGTCCTGCGTGCCGGCGGGCGTGCCGGACGCGGGTCGCCTCCTGGTCAGCAAGCCGCCCCGCGGAAGCGCAAAACACCACATTGCCCTTGCCGTGTCTGTCCAGTTGTGAACACTTGCGGGCGTGACGGAACAAGGCGTTAGCAGAATCGGGTGCGAATCATGACGGCCGCGACGATCGACCGGCTCGCGCCGCCCCGGCCGCACAACAACCTGTTGCGCGCACTGCGCGACCGCGATTTCGCGCTGTTGCAGCCGCATCTCGAAGCCGTCACCGCCCCGGCCGGCGAAATCCTCTACAACCCGGGCGATCATGTCGGATCGGTGTACTTCCCGTGCGGCCCCAGCCTCGCCTCGTTTCTCGTCTCCAGCGACGACGGGCACGATGTCGAGACGGTCCTCGTGGGGCGGGAAGGCGCCGTGGGCGGCATCGTCAGCCTCGGCCATCTCCCTGCCTTCACGCGCATCGTGGTGAAGTTCGGCGGCGGATTCGAGCGCCTGAGCACGACGCGGCTCGAGGCGGCGAAGTCCAATTCGCCGACGCTGCGCCACCTGTTCGCGCGCTATGCCGATTGCCTGCTGGCGCAGATGTTCCAATCCACCGCCTGCAACGCGATCCACACGGTCGAGCAGCGCGCGGCGAAATGGCTCGCCGCCGCGATGGACCGCACGGGCGACCATACGCTTCTGCTCACGCAGGAGCAGCTCGCCGCGATGCTCGGCGTCGGCCGCAGCTACATGAGCCGCGTGATGCAGCTGTTCCGGACCGAAGGCATCCTCGACACGCGCCGCGGCGCGCTGGTCGTGCGCGATCTCGACGCGCTCCGCCGCCGCAGCTGCCGCTGCGACGAATCGGTCAAGGCGCATTTCGAAACGGTGCTGAGCGGCGTCTATCCCGACGAGGGCGACGACGCCGTTTCTCCGGAGCGCGCCGCCTAACCGCGCTCGCCCGTGCGCGGCAGCGTGTAGAGCGGATCGCCCGTCCCGTGCACCTGCACGGTGAACTCGGGCGGGAATTTCATCGGCTCCTTCATCGCCTCGGCCTGCATGTCGCCGAACACCAGCGTGCGGTGATCGACGCGCCATTCGCCGTTGCGCCTGGCGAAGCGGTCGAGATAGCGCGCCGAGGCCATCACGCGCAGGCCCGCGCTGCCCGCCGGCACGTTGGCGGCGCCGGCACGGAAGCGCTGCAGCACCAGCACGTAGGTTTCGACAAAGGCGCGATCGGCCGCCGTGAATTCGATCATCACATTGGTGTTGAAATGCATCGAGTGGTCTTGCTGCGCGTGCATCTTCGTGATGTGGGCGAGGAACGGATCGGGCGCCCCCTTGAAAAAGCCGTGATCGTCGAACGCGCCGTCGTGATAGAGCGTGCGCGCCAGCGCCCAGTCCTGCCGGTCGACGGCGCGCGCGAAGCGATTGAGCGTGTCGGCGATCTCGGTGCGCGCCTCGAGCTCGTCGAGGAACGTCGCGAAAAACTTGCTGGCCATGGGTTCCCTGCCCTGTGCGGTTTCGCTCGGCTCGCAGCCGTTTAGCCGAATCCGGGCCGCATGCCTATTCGGCCCGGGGCATGGCGGCCGCCGGCATCCGTGTCTCGAGGAACCACGTCCGCATCGGCCCCTTTCCGCGCACCTCGATCGTGCCGCGCTCGGCCAGGACGAAACCGGCCGCGAGCTTCTCCTGCATGCCGGGCGCCAGTTGGATGCGGCCCGGCTCGCCGGTCTGCTCCATCCGCGCGGCAAGGTTCACGGTGTCGCCCCACACGTCGTAAAAGAATTTCTTCGTGCCGACGACGCCGGCGACGACCGGCCCGGATGCCATGCCGATCCGCACCGGTACCGGCCTGCCCTTTTGATCGACGAGGCCCGCAAGCGCGTCGCGCATATCGAGCGCCAGCCCCGCCAAGGCCTGCGCGTGATCGGCGCGCGGTTCCGGCACGCCGCTCACGACCATGTAGGCATCGCCGGTCGTCTTGATCTTCTCGAGGCCGTGGCGTTCGACCAGCGCATCGAGCTTCGTGAACACGCCGTTCAGGAATCGCACGAGCTCGGCCGGTTCGGTGTCGCTGGCGCGCGCGGTGAAACCGGCCATGTCCGCGAACAGGATGGAGGCTTCGGGATAGCGGTCGGCGATTTCGGCGCTGGTGCGGCCGCCGGCGCGCTCTTTGAGGCGCTCGGCGACCCGCGGCGGCAGAATGTTCGCCAGCAGCGCTTCGGAGCGGCGGAATTCGCGCTCGGTCGCGGCCTCGGCCCGCGCGGTCTCGCGCACCGCATAGTAGACCACGGCGAACAGGAACACGGCGTTGACGGCGGCGTTGATGACGAAATTGACGCGCAGCGACGCGGCCGAAAGGACGCCGGTGTTTTCGGGCGTGACGAAGTGCAGGACCACGATGAGGGCGACCGCGACCGCGCTCAGCAGCAGCGCCAGCCACACGCGTTCGAGACCGAGGATCAGGATCGAGAGCGTCCCCGCCAGCATGTAGGACAGATGGGAGCCGCCGTCCGTTCCGATCTGATGGGTGTTGCGGAAGATGAAGGCGTAGGCGATGGCGGCGAAAGCGAGCGGCGCTGCGAGCGCGCCGAAGCGGTGCAGCAGCGGCAGGCACACCAGCGCGGCGGCGACCAGCGCGTTGATGATGCCGCGCGTCCAGAAGTCCGGGCGCGGATCGAGGAAACGAATCGTGGCGAACACGGCCGGAACGACCGCGCCCATCCACGCCGCCACGTTCAGCGCGCGCAGCCGCCGCGCGATCCTTTCCGGATAGCGCTCCGTGCCGTAGCGGATGTTGGGAATGAAGCGCATCGGCCCTCCGCCGCCGCCGCGACGCTAGAATGCGCGGGTCCGGGGCGCAACGGCGCGGGCCGGTCGCACGGCCGCCGCAGCGCCTGGATGCGGCAGCGGCGCCCCGGCGCGGATTGCCACGGAGCGGATTCGGGCGTTCCATGATGCCCGACGGGCCGCCGTCCGAGACGGTCCGCTGCGAAAGAGGGAGGAATTCATGTCGCCGACGCGCATCGGTTCGAGCCGCCGTGCTTTGCTGAAGGCGCTGGGTGCGGGCGCCGCCGTCGCCGCGGGGGCCGCCGCCGCGGCGCCGCGCGCCGCTCTGGCGCAATCGGCGCCCACGGCCGGGCCGC
>CAZUYG010000425.1:0-4045 GCA_964624265.1 uncultured Candidatus Odyssella sp. | reverse complement strand
ACCGGGGCCAGCGCCACGATGTTGAGGCCGCCGAACCACCGCGCCGCCACGCGCGGGTGGTCGAGCGGCGTGATGACGCTGACGACGGCCATTGCGATCAGCACCGCGATCGTGAGCCACCGGCCCCATGCGCGGGCGCGTGCCTGAAGCTCGCCCTCGGTCTTCAGCACGAGCCAGCAGGCGCCGAGCAGCGCGTAGCCTGCGGCGACGCCGACGCCGGAGGCGATCGATAGCGGCGTGAGCCAATCGAACGGCCCGCCGGCGAACGCCTTGTTCTCCACCTTGATGCCGTTGACGAGCCCGCCGAGCATCGCGCCCTGCATGAACGCCGCGACCGTGGAGCCGATGCCGAACGCGAAATCCCACGGGCGCGGGTTCTTCGCCTTGAAGCGCAATTCGAAGCTGACGCCGCGGAACACGAGCGCCAACAGCATCAGCATCAGCGGGATGTAGAGCGCCGGCAAGGCCACCGCATAGGCGAGCGGGAACGCCGCGAACCGCACCGCGCCGCCGAGGATGAGCCAGGTTTCGTTGCCGTCCCACACCGGCGCGATCGAGTTCATCATCGTGGCGCGCGCCGCTTCATCGGGCGCCACCGCGAACAGCACGCCCACGCCGAGATCGAACCCGTCGAGCGCGATGTAAACGAGCACGCCGAGCGCGATGATGGCGGCGGAGACGAGGGCGAGGTCCATCTCAGCCTCCCTTCCCGCCCTCGACGACGAGCGCCGGCCGCGCGCCGTGCATCGCCTCCGGCCCATGCGGCAACGCCTCGTCCTCGTCGGGGCCCTTCGCAAGGATGCGATTGACGAAATAGAGGAACGCGCCGCCAAGGAACACATAGACGACCACGAACAGCGCCAGCGACACGGCGACGGCGCCCGCCGGCACCGGCGAGACGCTCTCCGCCGTGCGCAGCAGGCCATAGACAGTCCAGGGCTGGCGCCCGACCTCGGCCGTCATCCACCCGGCGATGACCGCGACGAAGCCGAGCGGAACGCAGGCGACCGCGAGGCGCAGCAGCAGGCGGCTGGCATAGAGCCGCTTCCGCCAGCGCATCCAGAGGCCGAGCATCGCCACCGCGAACAGCAGAACGCCGATGCCGACCATGAGCCGGAACGTGACGAACACGACGAACACCGGCGGCCGGTCTTGGGGCTTCGCCTCCTTCAGGCCCTTCACCTCGCCGTCGAGCCTGTGCGTGAGGATCAGGCTGCCGGCGTAGGGGATCGCAATCTCGAAGCGGTTGCGCTCGTTCTTCTCGTCCGGGATCGCGAAGACGATGAACGGTATGCCGCGCCCCGTCGTCCAGTGCGCCTCCATCGCCGCCACCTTGATCGGCTGCGTTTCGCGCACCTGGAGGCCGTGGAGATCGCCGGCGAAGATCTGGAGCGGCGCCAGCACCGCGGCGGCGGCCATCGCCAGCGAGAAGCCGCGCCGCGCTGTTTCCTCGTGGCGGAAGCGCAGCAGATACCAGGCCGAGGTTCCGGCAACGACGAAGCTGACCGTGAGGAAGCTCGCCAGCACCATGTGCGCGAGCCGATACGGGAACGACGGGTTGAAAACGATGGCCCACCAATCCTCGGGCACGAAGCGGCCATCGACGAGCGCGGCGCCCTGCGGTGTCTGCATCCAGCTGTTCGCGGCGAGGATCCAGAATGCGGAATTGAGCGTGCCGAGCGCCACGAGTCCCGTGGCGAGGAAATGCAGCCTCGGCCCCACCTTTTTCCAGCCGAACAGCATCACGCCGATGAAGCCGGCTTCGACGAAAAAAGCGGTGAGGACCTCGTAGGACAGCAGCGGGCCGAGCACCGGCCCGGTGATCTCCGAGAAACGGCTGAAATTCGTGCCGAACTGATACGAAAGCACGATGCCCGAAACGACGCCCATGCCGAAGCCGAGCGCGAAGATCTTCGACCACAGGCGATAAAGCCGGAACCAGGCGGGATTCTTCGTCTTGAGCCACAGCGCCTCGACGCCGACGAGGAAGGCGCCGAGCCCGATCGTCAAGGTCGGGAACAGGATGTGGAACGCGATCGTGAATCCGAACTGGATTCGCGCAAGCGTGGTGGCGTCGAGGTCCATGCCGCCGGATCCCTTTCCCCTGGCGTGCTCCTCCCGCTCTCCCGGGTGACATTAGACGATTGGGCGCTAAGGCCACTGCGCCCCGTTGCCGCGATGTATGACGACTGGCCCGGCGCTACGAAGCCGCGGCCCACGCGTCGCGCACGCCGCCTTCGATATTGTCGCGCAGGCGGCCCGCGAGCGCCGCGATGTCGATCTGATGCACGGAGCCTTTTCCGGCGAGATCGAGGATGTGCGCGGCGGCCTGGCCCATCGCCATGCACGGGCCCATGACGCGCACCGAGGAGAGCGCGGCCGCATCGCCGTCGATGCAGCGGCCGGCGGCGGCGAGATTGTCGGCGTCTCGGTGCAGAAGGCTGCCCAGCGGGATGTAGTGCATGTGACCGTCGCCGAACTCTTCCCAATGCACGTCTTCGGCACGGTGATGCAGCTCGATCGGCCATGCGCACCGCGCGACGGAATCGGCGAAACGCGTGCCCGCGCGGACGTCGCCGGCCGTGAGCTGCTGCGTTCCGGCGATCCAGCGGGTCTGGCGGATGCCCGGCTGGCCGTAGCTGCGGATGCGCGCGCGGCCGAGCGCCGCGGGGAATTCGGCGCGGAGAAACGCGAGCATGCGATCGGCTTCCGCACGCGCTTCGATCTGGGCGCGCGCCGCCGCCACGGGATCGGTCGGCGTTTCGACATGCGTCATGTTCGCCACCGCCGTGCCGCGGCCCGGAAACGCGAACACGAAACCGTCTTTGCGGCGCAGGCCGTAGTTTTTGCCGCGCTCCTTCAGCACCGCCTGCATGGCCCAGCGATCCATCTTCGCCAGCGCCGCTTCGTCGATGGTCTCGAGCACGACGAGCTGCGAGCCCCAGATCGGCGCTTCGGGCTCGCGCACCGCGAGCCCGGCGTGGAACGCCACCGCCGCGTCGCCGGAGGCATCGACGAAGCCGTTCGCCTCGACGGTCACATCGCCCCAGCGCGTCGCGAGATGCAGCGTTTCGATGCGCCGGTCGCGCCGGCGCACGTCGCGCAGCACCGCGCCGGTAAGCGGCACGACGCCGGCGGCGAGCAGCGCCTTCTCGGCCCACCGCGCCCAGGCGGTCTCGTCGTATTGCAGGATCACGCTATTGCGCGCCCGGCGCGGCGCCAGCGCGCCTTCGGCCTGCAGCGCCGCGAGCAATTCGTCCACCGGCCCGCGCGTGACGCGCAGCGGCGCAGGGCCATTCGCATAGAGGCCGCAGATCGTGCCGAGCATGGCAGCGACCGCCTGGCCGCCGAGAGCGGGCGCCGCCTCGACGATCGCCGTTCGCCGCCCTAGCCGCGCGGCGGTGAGCGCCGCCATGAGGCCGGCCGCGCCGCTGCCGACGACACAGACATCGACGGCGAGGCGCCGCGGCTCCGCGCCCTGCTTGGTGACGGTGCGCGTGCCGATCTGCGGCGCGCTCACTTCGCGATCCGCTTGAAGACCTTGCGCTGATCCTCGATCGACGCCGCGACCAGCGCGCGATAGACCGGCTCCACGATCTCCGCCGGCACGCCCTGCGCGGCGCCCAGCGCCGCCGCGCGCTGGACGACCGCTTCGGCCCGCGCCGGCGCCGCCACCTGTCCCTCGTCCGCCTTGAACCGCGCCGCGTCGCGCGTGTAGCGCATTCGTTCGGCGATCAGCGCCACGATCTCCCCGTCGATCCGGTCGATCGCCGCGCGGATATCCGCCAGCGTCGCCGCGCCGGTGGCCTCGTCGCGCGCCCACAACGCGGCGCGATCGGTGGCCGGTTCGGTGGGCCGCTTCTTCGACTCGGTCATGGCTCTACCTCCACCGCAGGACGCGCCGCTCGATCTGCCCCAGCACGAGGCTGATCACGAGGCCGAGCAGCGAGAGGACGACGACGCCGGCGACGAGCTGATCGGTCTGCATCAGATTGCCGGCGGCCAGGATGAAGGCGCCGATGCCGAACTCCGCGCCGATCATCTC
>CAZUYG010000424.1:0-4064 GCA_964624265.1 uncultured Candidatus Odyssella sp. | reverse complement strand
GAACCGCGCGATCTTTCCCTCGCAGAACGTCCGCAGCGATTCGAGCGTCAGGTCTATGACCAGCCCCCGAGAGCGGAACCAAGTGTAAAGTTGCTTTTCGTGCTGTGCTGACAGCGCCCCGATTTCTCCGCCGGTGACGAGGCGAGTTTTCCGGCGGCGATTGGAAGGATGACTCGACGGGTTCCTGAGAACCTGCCGGTCTGGCGCGATCTCCCGCCGAGGGCTGGTCAAGCCCGCCACGGCGCTACTATGCTGATCACCGTGCCCGATCCGAGCGGTGGGAACAGCCCTGCCTGGCCCACGCCACATCCACCGGCAGAGTTCGCCGGATCAATAAGCCTAAATGCATGAGGGAGAATGCCATGACCATCACGCGACGCCGCGCCCTTGCAGCAGCGTCCGCCACTGCGGCGGCCGCGCTGTCGTTCCCCCGCTTCGCCTTCGCCCAAGGTGCTGCGATCAAGCTGGGCACCATTGCCGATACATCCGGCCCTTTGCAGCCCTTTGGCACGCAGAAGCTCCAGTGCATTCAGCTCGCCGTAGAGGAACTCAACGCCGCCGGCGGCGTACTCGGCCGCAAGATCGAGCTCATCACCTATGACGCTCAGTCCAATGATCAACTCTACGCGCAATTCGCCCAGCAGATTGCACTGCGTGACAAGGTGGATGTGGTGCATGCCGGCTTGCAGAGTTCTTCGCGCGAAGTTATTCGGCCGATCCTGCGCCGCGCCAATGCCTTGTACTTCTACAACACGCCCTATGAGGGCGGCGTCTGCGATCGTAACGCTTTCCTGACCGGAACCACGCCAGGCCAGCTTCTGGCGAACCTGCTGCCTTACATGATCAAGAAGCACGGCAAGAAGATCTACGTGCTCGCCGCGGATTACAATTTCGGCCAGCTTTCGGAGAAGTGGACGCGCAAGATCGCCAAGGAGAACGGCGCCGAGGTGATCGCCAGCGAATTCTTTCCGCTCGACGTGAACCAGTTCGGCCCCACCATCGGCAAGATCCAGGCGGCGAAGCCGGATTTCATCGTCAATACTTTTGTGGGCCCGGGCCATGCCGCGTTCTATGGGCAGTGGGCCGGCGCGGGAATGAAGAAGAACATTCCGATCGCCTCTCAGACTTTCGGCGAGGCCGGCGAACATCTCCGCATGCCGCAGGAGCTGAGCGAGGGAATCGTCGTCTGCTACAATTATTTCGAAGAGCTCTCCACGCAGGCCAATGCCGCCTTCCTCGCGAATTTCCGCAAGAAATTCGGGACGAACTACGGCTACGTGAGCGATCTCGGCATGTCGGAGTACATGGGAGTCAAGATCTGGGCCGAGGCGGCGAAGAAGGCGAACTCGATAGCCCGCGAGGCGGTGATCAAGGCGCTCGAGTCGGGGCTCTCGCTCGACGGGCCGGGGGGCAAGATGACGGCCGATCCCAAGACCCATCATTTCGTCTTCGACATGCATCTTGCCGAGGCGAAGAGCCGGAAATTCGAGATCATTCAGTCGTTCGCGCAGGTGGCGCCGACGAATCCCGACGGCGTCTGCGACCTGATCAAGAACCCCAACACGAACCAGCAGTTCGAACCGAAGCTCTAGCCTCCGCCGTGGATTACGCGGCGATCTTCGTCGTCCAAGTCGCGTATGCGATCGCCAGCCTGGCGCTGATCAGCGTCGGGTTGGCGGTCATTTACGGCATGATGCGGGTGATCAACTTCGCTCACGGCGAATTCCTGATGCTGGGCGGGTATGCCGTGATCCTGCCCGTCCAGGCCGGCGTGAATCTCTGGTTCGCGATGCTTTTGATCGCACCGCTGACCGTGGGTATTTTCGGCATCGTGGTCGAGCGGCTCGTGATCCGGCCGCTTTACGGCCGCGTGATCGATACGGTGCTCGCCACCTGGGGGCTCAGCCTGCTGCTGATCGGCCTCGCCTCGGCGGCGCTCGGCTACTATCAAGAAGGATCGCAGCCGCCGCTCGGCAGCGTCGCCATCGGCGCCTATCGCGAGAGCGTCTACACCTTCTTCGTCATCGGCATCACCGCAGCGATCATGGCGGCGCTGTATGTGGGCCTGAAGCGCACGCGCTTCGGCCTGCTGGCGCGCGGCACCATGCAAAATCCCGCCATGGCTGCCGGCCTCGGCGTGAATACCGGAAAGATCTACGCCGCAACGTTCGGCCTGGGCGCCGCCCTCTCCGGCCTCGCCGGCGCCATCCTGGCACCCATATCCGGGGTCGTGCCCGTGATCGGCGCCACATACATCGCCAAGGCATTCATCACCGTGATCAGCGGCGGCGCCACTGCTCTCGCCGGCACCGCCTCGGCTGCGACGCTGCTCGGCGCCGTCAACCAGGTCGTCACGTTCCTTAGTACGCCCGTCGTGGGCGAGGTGGCCCTGCTCGTTGCCGCCATCATTCTCTTGCGGCTCTTGCCTGCCGGCATCACGGGCAGGCTTTTCCGGGGCGGGATTTGAAGAAAACGGGCAGCACGGCGGGCGTCATCGCAATCGCCGCCGTTGGCACGGCCGCCCTGATCGGCGTCCCGGAGTTCGTAGAGACATTCACGCTCGTGGACGTCGCAGTCTACTGCATCCTGTCGGTGCTGGCGCTCAGCCTCGCCTTCGTATGGGGCTATGCCGGCATTCTCTCCTTCGGCCAATCGACATTCTTCGGGCTGGGCGGCTACGCCTATGCGCTGACCGTGATCAATCTCGGTGAGAGCACGGTTCCGATTTTCGCCGGAATCGCGGTCCCGATGCTCTTCGCGGCGCTGCTCGGCTACTTCATGATCTATGGCCGGATCAGCGACGTGTATCTGGCGGTGATCACGCTCACCGTCTCGCTCATCTTTTACCACCTGATCAACAGCACGTCGGGACCGGAGTACGCGATCGGCCGCGCGCGGCTCGGCGGCCACAACGGCATTCCAGGTCTGCCGCCGATCAATATCCCCGGCGACCGCACCGCGCAGCTCGACTACGCCGATACGTTCCGGCTTTCGCTCGCCGCGCTCTTGCTCGTCTACCTCGGCTTCCGGGGATTGGTGGCGAGCCGCTTCGGTCGCGTGCTGATCGCGATTCGCGAGAACGAGCTGCGCGCTGAACTGCTCGGCTACGATTCGAGGCGCTACAAGCTCATCGCCTTCACCATTGGCGCGGGCGTCGCCGGATTCGCCGGCGTCCTATTCGCGAGCTGGGGCTCTTTCATTGGCCCGTCGGTGTTCGGCATCGCTTTCGCCGCGCAGATCATCATCTGGATCCTCGTCGGCGGGCTCGGCACGCTCGGCGGCGCCGTCGTCGGCACGGTTCTCATTCAATATCTCACCACGTGGCTGGGGCAGACGAAGGCCCTGCCTGCTGCGCTCGGTCTGTCCAAGATCGATCCGAGCCTGGTGCTCGGGATCGTCCTGATCCTGTTCGTTCTGCTGGTGCCGAGTGGCCTGCTGCCGACGCTGCGGAAGCTCGTTCGCGCGCGTCCGCCGGGGGCGCCCTCATGACCGGGCCGATTCTCGAAACGCGCGGGCTGTCGAAGCGCTTCGGCGGCGTGCCGGCCGTGGACGGGGTCGATTTTCGCCTCGCGGAGGGCGAGCTGCGCTGCCTGATCGGTCCCAATGGCGCGGGCAAGAGCACATTCTTCAAGATGGTGACCGGACAGCTCTCGCCGAGCGCCGGCCGCGTTTTCTTTCGCGGCGCGGACGTGACCGGCGAGCAACGCCATCGCCTTGCCGGCCTCGGCATCGGCATCAAGACGCAGATTCCGAGCGTATTCGACGGAATCTCGGCACTCGAGAGCCTGCGGCTCGCGGCGCGGCGGCATCACTCGTCCGCCGAAGCCGCGCGAATCGTCGAGGACGTACTCTCGGAAACGGGGCTTGCCGAGTTCGCCGCCCGCCGTGTCGGCGAGCTCGCGCATGGCCAACGCCAATGGGTGGAGCTCGGCATGGTGCTCGCGCGTCGGCCGTCGCTCATGCTGCTCGACGAGCCCACGGCGGGCATGACACCCGAGGAGACCGAGCGCACGGCCGGCCTAATTCGGAAGGTGCGCCGCGGACGCGCCATCGTCGTCGTCGAG
>CAZUYG010000423.1:0-4066 GCA_964624265.1 uncultured Candidatus Odyssella sp. | reverse complement strand
GCTCGGCGAGCTGCACGCGCGCGCGGGCGAGCGGATCGTCGGTCTTGGCGCGCGCCACTTCGTCGGCATTGCGATAGGCGCCGGCGTCGGCCGAGGTGTGGCCGGACCAGCGATAGGTACGCGCGATCATGAACAGCGGACCGCCGCCGGCGCGCACTTCGCGGATCAATTCGCCGGCGAGATCGTCGACCGCGGCGGCGTCGTTGCCGTCGCACGACGCGGTGCGGAGGCCGAGCGCCTCGGCCCGGGCGGCGATGCCGGGGCCGGCGGTCATCGTCGCCGTGGGTGTCGTCGCGGCCCAGCGATTATCCTCGCACACGAACAGCACCGGCAACTTGTACACGGCGGCCCAGTTCAGCGATTCGAGGAACGGGCCGCGATTGACCGCGCCGTCGCCGAAGAAGCAGGCCACGACCGTGTCGCGGCCGAGCAATTTCGCGGCATGCGCCGCACCCACTGCGATCGGCAGTCCGGCCGTGACCACGCCGTTGGCGCCGAGCATGCCGATCGTGAAGTCGGCGATGTGCATCGAGCCGCCCTTGCCCTGGCAGTAACCGCCGGCGCGGCCGAACAGCTCCAGCATCATGCGCCGCACGTCGCCGCCCTTGGCGATCGTGTGGCCGTGGCCGCGATGCGTGGAGGTGATCTGGTCCGAAGCCAGCAGGTTCGCGCACACGCCGGCGGGAATCGCCTCCTGCCCGGTCGAGAGATGCACGAAGCCCGGAATGCGCTTCTCGTTGTAGAGGCGCTCGGCCGCGTTTTCGAACGCGCGGATGCGCGCCATCGTACGGTAATGCGCGAGCAGGCGCGCGGTGGATGGCGCGTTGCGCAAGGATCGATGTTCGGACATGGCCATCTCGTCTGGATTCGGGGGAAAATGCGTATCCCGGCCCTCAGCGAATCTCGACTTCGCCGTCGAGGCATTGACGCATTCCGCCGCGAAGGTGGCGCAGCCAGAGTTTTCCCCCCTGACGCTGCACCGCGCCGCAGCTCTCATTGCCGCTGGCCATCCGGGAAAACGTCATGCAAACGGCATCGTCCGATACCTGCCACACACCGACCTCCGTCGATCCAGTGGCGCCGGTGGTTTGCTGTACGCTGGGGCATGGCTGCTCGCGGCCGCCCAAGCCATAGATCATTTCGCAGCGAACTTGGGCCGAGCCGTCGGGACGGAGATAGATCGAATACCGGCGATGGGTCGGCCGTCCCAGCCGCTCCAGCAATCGCTGCCCTTGCGGGCTGCCGTCCGTGATGACGTTGATGGCTCGCAACAGGACGAGCGTGCGTCCCTCGACGAGCAGCCGCAATTCGGCGCGCGCAACGCTTTTCCCGGCAGCCGGCGGAAAAGGCACTGTCGCTGGGACGCATGGCTGCATGTAGGGCGCCCGCTCCTGTGCAAACGCGTCAGGCAACGCATGCGCCGCGCCGATAATGCACAGCGCCGGAATTGCCTTGCGCATCGAAGCGCCGACTCTCATCTATGCGAAAACACTAGGAGGAAAATTTCCGCGGCGTCATCGGATCGGCGCCCTACTCCGTCCGCATCCATCCGTCGAGCGCGACGATGCCCTGCCCTTCGCCGCGCACGAGTAGCGGATCGACGGCGGCGGCGAGCACGCGCGGCGCGGTGATCAGCGCGAAGGACGACATGGCGACCAGGGCCTGCGCCAGCGCTTCGAGATCGCCGGCGGCGCGGTTGCGGTAGCCGCGCAGCTGCATGAGGCCGCGAACCTCGTCGATCATGGCATAGGCGGTGCCGCGGTCGACCGGCGCCAGGCGCACGGCGCGGTCCCCGTACATTTCTTCCATGCCTTCGCCCATCGCCAGCGTCACGATCGGCCCGGCTTCGGGATCGCGCTCGTAGCGGATCGCGACTTCCGCGAGGCCGCGTTCGAGCCGCTGGATGGCGACGCCGTCGAGGAACGCGTCGGGCTCGGCCGTGGCGGCGTTCACCGTCACGGTCTCGATCGCGTGGCGCAGCGCCGAAATCGTCTCGATGCCCAGCGCGATGCCGCCGATATCGGCCGGATGGCGAATGTGCGGCGACAGCACCTTGACGACGTAGGGCGGCGGAAACGGCATCGACTTCGGCGGCTCGGTATCGCGCTTGAGCCAGAACATGGTCGGGATCGTGATGCCGAGCATGCGGAAGATCTGCATCGCCTGCCCGGCGTGCAGCGCGCGCGCCGCCACCGGCAGGGATTCGTCAGCCGCCAGCGGCGCGACCGCGACGGGCGGCGTCCACTGCAGGAATGCACGCGCGCCGTCGGCCGCCGTTTCTGGCGACCGGAACACGGCTATCCCCGCATCGGTCAGGAGCCGGATCGCCTTCGGCGCCTCGGCCATGAGCAGCGCCGCGAACGGTTTGTCGGCGCGCTGGGCGGCAGCGATCAGCGGCGCGGTCGTGCCGTCGGCGTCGAGCGCGGCGTCCGCGCCGAGCACGGCGAGAACGGCATCGTTGTTGGGCGCGTCGAGCGCTTCGTCGAGCACGGCCCGCATCGCCTCGGGCTGCGGCGCCGCGGAAAGATCGGCGACCGGACCCGCCGGCAGCGCGATACCGCCCTGCGTCAGACGCTCGCGCGCGAGATCGTCGAGTCCTTCGATGGCGATGTCGAGCGAACCCAGGCGATCCGTGAGCATGGCGCCCGCGCTGGCGTCGGCGGCGACGATCGCCGCCGTGCGCCCGCGCGCGGGGCGGCGGCGCAACAGCATGGGCGCGAGTTCGAGCACGGTCTCGAACTGATCGACGCGCGCGATTCCGTTCGCCGCCAGGAACGCATCCGCCGCGGCGTCGGTCGCCCGCGAAGTGGCCGCGGGCGCCGCGTTGCGGTGCAGCTTGTAGGCGACGATCGGTTTGTTCGCGGCGTGCGCGGCGGCGGCGAAGCGCGTCAGCGGCGCCGTGTGGCGCAGGCCGCCGAGAAACAGCAGGAAGCCGTCGATGTCGGGGTCGGCCGCGGCGATCTCGCCGATTTCTCCGAGCGAAAGATCGATCTCCTCGCCGACCGAAACCAGCCCCGCGAAGCCGAGCTCGCGCGCGGCGCCGCGGGAAAACAGCGTGCCCATGGCGCTGCCGCCTTCGGCGAGCACCATCAGGCGGCCCGTGCGCGGGCGGCGCGCGGCGAAAGCCGCATCCGTGGTGAGCGCGAGATCGCCCGCCGGCATGACGAGGCCCGCCGAACCCGGACCCAGAATGCGAAGGCCGTGCCGCCGCGCGGCATCGAGCAGCCGCTCGCGGCGCGCGCGCCGCGTCTCGTCGTCGCCGGCGAGCGAGTCGCGAATGATCGCGAGCGGAATACGGGCGCGGCCGCACGCTTCGACCGCGTCGATGGCCGCGTCGTCCTCGGCCAGGATCAGCGCGACGTCGACCGGCCCGGGCAGCGCCGAGAGGGCCGGCCACGCATGCGTGCCCTGCACGAGCCGCCGGCTCGCGTTGACCGGATACACGTTGCCGCGGAAATCGTATTGGCGGAGCAGATGCAGCGGACGGCCGCGCGCATCGCCGGATTCGTTGCCGGCACCGACGATCGCCACGGAGGCCGGGCGCAGCAGCACGTCGGCAAAGTCCTTGCGCGCCGGAACGATCGACAGGCGTGCTTCCGGCGCCGGCGCCGATTTGGCGTCGCCTTCAGGCGCAACGGCGGTCGCGGCCTCGTCTCTGGGCATTGCGTTCGGGCCCGCCTCTATCCCCACGGACTCCGGTTTTAATAGAGCCGAAGAATTCGTCCAAGTGCCCGATTGAAAAGGATAAGTATTGACAACGCGGCAATCGCGGCGGCGGCGCGGTTCAGCGGTCCGGCGACCATTCGACGAGGGCCGCGACGAGTTTTTCGAGCACCGCGATCAAGGGCGCGGCGCGCGCCGCGTCGTAGCGCTCGGGCGCGCGCTCGTCGAGATAGGCCGACATCGCCATCTCGAGCTGAAGCGCATGGACGCCCTGCCCCGGCTTGCCGTAATGGCGCGTGATGTAGCCGCCCTTGAAGCGGCCATTGACGACAAGCGTGAAGCCGGTCGTCCCGGCGAGCACCGCCGCCGCGCACGCCTGCAGCGGCGGCGCGCAGCTTTGCCC
>CAZUYG010000422.1:0-4093 GCA_964624265.1 uncultured Candidatus Odyssella sp. | reverse complement strand
TGCCGCTGCTCGGCCAGATCTACGACCGCTATTCGCTCGCCGTCGTGCCGTGGATCGGGCAGGTGGTGGCGCGCGACCGCGACGCCTATCGCTATCTGGTCGAGAGCATCCGCCGGTTTCCGCCGCAGGAAGACCTCGCCGCGCTGATGCGCGAGGCGGGCTTCGAGCGGGTTTCCTATCGCAACCTTTCGGGCGGCATCGTCGCCATCCATTCGGGCTGGCGCCTATGATCCGTTCCGACCGCTGGAATGCCGTTTACGCCGAGGTGGAGCAGGAGCTGAAATCGCGCCTGCCCGAGCTGATGAAGGGCGCCTCACATCGCTGGGGCGCGATGCGCTGGCCGGCCGAGGCGATTCCGCCGGCCGGCGTGCGGCCCGAGAACGTCGCCTACATTTCCGAGGACAACGGCGAAATCCGCCACCTGTTCGTGGTGATGACCGGGCGGACGATCGGCCCCTCGCGCGTCGGCGCCGCCTATCCGTTCGTCCCGCACGGCGTTCCCTACGAGGTGGAGATCAAGGCGCTGCATCCGGCCGAGACCGGCATCGAGGGCGAGGTGACGGCGCAATATGCCGGGCACGAGTTCCGCTTCTTCGAGCCGCTGTGGGGCGTGAAGAAAAACCACTACAAGGTGGGCGCGCTGCAACGCATCCGTTTCGCCGCCTTCGGCCATTCGCTGGCCGCGATGGGCGGTGCGGAACCGAAGCCCGACGCGCCGGCGATCGCCGATGCGGCCGCGCCGCAGGCCACCGCAGCGCCGCCCGTGCCGACCACCGCGGCGTCGGCGCTGCTGGAGCCGGCCAGCGCGCTGGTGATGATCGGGCCGGGCCCGAGCAGCCGCTACGGCGTGCACGCGCCGATCCTCGAATGGCGGGGCTTCTGGACCGGCGAACGCCTCTATTACGCGCTGAAGCTGCGCCTGTTCGAAGGCAGCGGCGCTTTCGCGATCGATCTTTATGCCGGCCGTCATTGTTTCGCCGGCGCCTTTACGCCCGCGGCCGGCGTGGCCGTGGCCGGCGTGATGTGGCTGCACGGAACCCTCGTGGACTGAGCGATGTATCGCTCGGCGCGCAATGCCTGGCGGCTCATCCGCATCGCGCGCACATTGGCGCGGCACGACGCGCTGTTTCCCATCGAGCGCGCCGGCGTGGCGCCGTTCCTCGTCCGCGTCGCGAAGGCGCTGTGGAAGCGCGACTTGCCCGGCCGGCCCGGCCAGCGCCTCGCCAAGGCCTTCGAATCGCTCGGCCCCAGCTTCATCAAGCTCGGCCAGATGCTGTCGACGCGGCCCGACCTCATGGGCGAAGAGGTGGCGAACGATCTCGCCGGTCTGCGCGACCACCTGCCGCCGTTCGAGACGGCCGTGGCGCGCGCCACGATCGAGGCTGAGCTCGACGGCCCGCTCGAAAAGTTCTTCCTGCGCTTCGACGACAAGCCCGTGGCCGCCGCCTCGATCGCGCAGGTCCATTTCGCCGCCACGGCCGACGGGCACGAGGTGGCGGTGAAGGTGCTGCGCCCCGGCATCGAGGACGCGTTCAAGCGCGACATCGAGCTGTTCTACTGGTGCGCCGAGATGCTGGAGCGGCTGCTGCCGGAGTTCCGCCGGCTCAAGCCCTACGAGGTCGTGCGCACGTTCGAAGAATCCGTCGAAATGGAGATGGACCTCCGCATGGAGGCCTCCGCGGCGGTGGAGCTCGGCGAGAATTTCGTGGGCGATCCCGGCTTCCGCGTGCCGCGCATCGACTGGGAGCGCACCGCGCGCCGCGTGCTGACGCTCGAGCGCGTGCGCGGCATCTCCATCGACCGGCGCGACGAGCTCATCGCGGCCGGCCACGACCCCGACGCGATTCTCGCCAACGCCGCTGCGGCGTTCTTCAACCAGGTGTTCCGCGACGGCTTCTTCCACGCCGATCAGCATCCCGGCAACTGCTTCGTCGAGGCGGACGGCCATATCTGCGCGATCGATTTCGGCATCATGGGCCGGCTCGACCGCGAGCACCGCTATTACCTCGCCGACATGCTGATGGGCTTCCTGCGCCGCGACTACGAGACCGTGGCCGAGGTGCATTTCCGCGCCGGCTTCGTGCCCGCGCACAAGTCGAAGCCGGCCTTCACGCAGGCGCTGCGGGCCATCGCCGAGCCGATCATGGACAAGCCGATGCACGAAATCTCGGTGGCGCGGCTGCTCGGGCTGCTATTCGAAGTGACCGAAACCTTCGAGATGGAGACGCAGCCGCAGCTGCTGCTGCTGCAGAAGACGATGCTCGTGACCGAAGGCGTCGGCCGCCGGCTCAACCCCAGGGTCAACATGTGGTCGATGGCCCGGCCCCTCATCGAAAGCTGGATGCGCGAGCATCGCGGGCCCGAAGCGCGCATCCGCGAGGCGGTGCGCCACGGCTTCGAAACGCTCGAAAAGCTGCCGCAGCTCGTGGGCCGGCTCGACGAGGCGGTGGCCGCCCTCGGCCGCGCACCCGAAGCGCCGCCCTCGCCGCGCCGCTACGCGCACCCGCCGCCGCGGCGCTATGCGCCCGTCTGGCCGCTGTGGACGGCGATCGGCGCGCTCGCTGTGGCCGTATTCCTGCTTGCCTTGTTCTGACCGGCGGGACCCGGCGCAATGGCTGCGGACGCACCGCAGGCAAGGACCGGATAGCCAATCGCCGAATTGTTGCTATCTTGTACCCATGACCCATGGTCTTCCGTTTTTTCCGCCGCCGGACCAGGCACCGTATCGCCTAACCGTCGCTACGCCTGCCGGGAGGCTGACCCTCGAGGGCAGCACCGAGGCGCTGACCGGGCTGACCTGGCGCCGCCCGCAGCCCGACCGGCCGACGCCGCTGCTTGAGCGGGCCGCCGCGCAGCTTCGCGCCTATTTCACGGGGTCGCTCAAGGATTTCGACCTGCCGCTGGCGCCGCGCGGCACGGCCCACGAGCTGGCGGTTTGGGAGCAGCTCTGCCGCATCCCCTATGGCGAAACGATCACCTATGGCGAGCTGGCGCGGCGCACCGGCACCGTCGCCCGCGCGGTGGGCGGCACCTGCGGCGCCAACCCGATCGCCATCGTGATCCCGTGCCACCGGGTGACGGCGGCGGGCGGCCAGCTCGGCGGCTATTCGGGCGGCAACGGCCCCGATTCGAAGCGCCGCCTGCTCGCCCACGAAGCCCGGCACGCGGGGATTTTCGCCCTCTCCCCGTGACTCGCGCGGGACGCGCGCTTATAAATTTCCCCCACACAGGAAAGCGTCGGATCGCGCGGCGCAGCGGCGCTTCGCCCATACGCGACGCATGTGGGGGAACGACATGGCCGACATTCTCATCCAGGGCGGCGACGGTTTCTTCTCCGCCTATCGCGCTCCGGCGCGTTCGGGCCGCGGGCCCGGCATCGTGCTGATCCAGGAAATCTTCGGCGTGAACCGCGTGATGCGCGAGGTCGCCGATTGGCTGGCCGGCGAAAACTACACGGTGATCTGCCCCGATCTCTTCTGGCGCCAGGAGCCGGGCATCCAGCTCAACGAATTCACCCAGCCGGAATGGGACAAGGCGTTCCAGCTCTATCAGGGCTTCAACGAAGCCAAGGGCGTGGAAGACATTGCCGCCACGATCGCGTTCCTCCGCAAGGATCCGGCCTGCACCGGCAAGGTCGGTGCGGTCGGCTACTGCCTCGGCGGCAAGCTCGCCTATTTGAGCGCCACGCGCACCGACGCGGATTGCTCGGTCGGCTACTACGGCGTCGCGATCGAGAAGGCGCTCGGCGAAGCCGGCAAGATCAAGAAGCCGCTGATGCTGCACATCGCCAAGCTCGACAAATTCGTGCCGCCGGACGCGCAGGCGCAGATCCACGCGGCGCTCGACGGCAATGCGCGCGTGACGATCCACGATTACGAAGGCTGCGACCACGCGTTCGCGCGCGTCGGCGGCGACCATTACGACGCCAACGCGGCCAACGCCGCGAACGGCCGCACGCTGGCGTTCTTCAAGCGCCACCTCGCGGCGCCGGCGCCGCGCCCCGCCTCGGCGCAAGGCGAACACGGGCGCGCGCCGAAACCGCCCGCCCCGCAGCCCGCCGCGCCGAAGCCGGCCGCAAAGCCCGCCGCGAAAC
>CAZUYG010000421.1:0-4101 GCA_964624265.1 uncultured Candidatus Odyssella sp. | reverse complement strand
AGACTCGCTTCGCCTGGCCGGATTTCGAGGTTTTCCTCGCCTATCGGAAGGCCGGAGCGCTGTTGCCGTCGACGCGGCTGTTCATCGAGGCGCTACGCGGCTTTGCCGGCTCAGGGGTCGTCCGCCACCTGCGCGCCGCCACGAAGACGGTCGGTTAGCGATCCTGACGCCCAATAACGTTGTCGCTCATCACGGCGGGCCGATGACGCGCAGCGATGCGCGGCCGCAAATGACGCGAGTGTATCGGTCCCCGCGCGTACCGGCCCGCAGACGATCCGCTGCCCGGCCGAAATGCGGCTAGATCACCCGGTCGAACGCGCAGTAGCGCTGCAGTCGATCCGCGTCGGAAATTTGCACGCGCCTGCCGCGGCCGCTGACGCCTTCCGCGAGCAGCTGCACGAAAGCGCGCGAAAGGCTTTCGGGCGTCATGCCGAGCCGGCCGGCGAGCAGACGCCGCTCTTCGGGCAATTCGATCATCCCGGACTTCCCGCCCGAAAGGTCGAGCAGATAAACCGCGAGCCGCTGCGGCGCCGTCCGCAGCTTCAGGTCCTTGATCTGGCGCACGAGCAGGCGCCAGTGCCGAGAGAGCTCCTTCACCAGTGCCGCATTGAGCGCCGCATCGCGCGCGAGCGCGTCGCGGAAATGCTCCGCCGGGATCATCAGGATGCGCGCGTCGTGCAGCACGCGCGTCGACATGAGATAGGGCAGATCGAGAATCACGGCCGGCGCGATGAAGATGTCGCCACGGCGGAAGAATTCGATCACCGCCTCGTCGCCGTCGGTGCTTCTGCCGGTCAGAGCCACGCGCCCGGACAGCAGGATGTAGAGAAACTCGGGCTGCTCGCCCTGCTGAAACAGCACTGCGCCCGCCGGCAGATTTTGGACGAAGGCGGTGTAGGTCAGCCGGTCGATGGCGTTCGCCGGCATTTCCGAGAACAGCGGCATCGACTTCAGCAATGTGCGATCGTCCGACCGCATGATTCCCCCCATTCCGCGGCTCGTTTGACCTTTATCAAGCCTATACGCCGCTTCTATCAAGATCATCGCGAAAATAGAGACGAGCGCACGTCCAATCTTGATTTGGATCAACAGTTGCGCGGCCCGCCCTCGACGAGATGCAGTGCAGCAAACGTCGGGAGGCGGGCGATGAACGGAACAGCCGTAGTTCCCAGCGCAGGCGAGCAGAACCGGGCGCTCTGGCTCAGCACGATCGCGTTCACGGTGTGCTTTGCGGTCTGGACGATCTTCTCGATCATCGGAATCCAGATCAAGAAAGACCTCGGTCTCAACGACACGCAGTTCGGCCTGCTGGTCGGCACGCCGATCCTGACGGGCTCGCTGAGCCGGCTGCTGCTCGGCATCTGGACCGACCAGTATGGCGGCCGCGTCGTCTATACGGCCGTCATGGTCGCAAGCGCCGTCGCGACCGTGCTGCTGACACAGGCCGACAGCTACCCGACTTTCTTGCTCGCGGCGCTCGGCGTGGGCATCGCGGGCGGTTCCTTCGCGGTCGGCGTCGCCTACGTCTCGCGCTGGTATCCCAAGGGAAAACAGGGGACGGCGCTCGGCATCTTCGGTGTCGGCAACGTCGGCGCGGCGGTGACCAAGTTCCTCGCGCCGTTCGTTCTCCTCGCCTTCGGCTGGAAGATGGTGGCCCTGGTCTGGGCCGGCGCAATGCTGCTGATGGCCATCGTCTTTTTCGTGTTCGCGAAAGATGATCCGGCGCTGACCGAGAGAAAGCGCCTCGGCCTCAAGCCCGACTCGCTCGCCCAGCAGCTGGCGCCGCTCAAGAATCTGCAGGTCTGGCGCTTCTCGCTCTACTACTTCTTCGTCTTCGGCGGCTTCGTCGCGCTCGCGCTCTGGCTGCCGCGCTATTTCATCGGCGTCTATGGCGTTGGCATCGCCACCGCGGGCATGCTCGGGGCCGCCTACTCCATCCCGGCCAGCGTTTTCCGCGCCTTGGGCGGCGTCATGAGCGACCGGCTCGGCGCGCGCCGCATCATGTACTGGACGTTCATCGCATCGGTGATCGTCACGTTTCTCCTCTCATACCCCGCGACGACCTACACCGTGGAAGGAATCCGCGGGCCGATCACGTTCTCGCTCAAGCTCGGCTTCATCCCGTTCACGGTGCTGATCTTCGTGCTCGGCTTCTTCATGTCGATCGGCAAGGCGGCGGTCTACAAGCACATCCCGGTCTATTACCCGAATCACGTGGGCGCGGTCGGCGGCGTGGTTGGCCTCATCGGCGGCCTCGGCGGCTTCATCCTGCCGATCGCGTTCGGCGCGATGAACGACATCACCGGCGTGTGGACGAGCTGCTTCATGCTGCTCTTCGCCCTCGTGGCGACCGCGCTCGCCTGGATGCATTTCGCGATCATCCGCATGGAAAAGAAGCGCGTGCCGTCGCTCGCCGGGCCACGCGATCTGCCCGAGCTCGAGGTGCTCGGCAAGCCTGCGGCGATCGCGGGGCAAAAGCCGCGCCCGCACGCACCCGCTCTCGGCGGGACGCAGCCCGCGCATAGCTGACACAGACAAACGGGGACATCGGCCATGGTCACCACCGTCGAAAACGCTCCGGCACCGGCGCGCGGCGCCGCGTGGCTCAAGGAATGGCAGCCGGAAAACGAGAGCTTCTGGCAAAGCCAAGGCAAGGCGCTCGCTTGGCGCACGCTGACGATCACCACCGCCAATCTGATCATGGCGTTCATCATCTGGTTCGTGGTGAGCGCGCTGGTCGTGCGGCTGCCGGGCGTGGGCTTCAAGCTCACGACGACGCAGCTCTTCTGGCTCGCGGCAATGCCGGGCCTCGCCGGCGGCACGCTGCGCATCATCCATACCTTCCTCGTGCCGCTCTACGGCACGCGCAACGTCGTTGCCTTCTCCACCCTTTCGCTGCTGATCCCGGCCGTCGGCTGGTTCTTCGCGGTGCAAAATCCGGCGACGCCGTACTGGATGCTGCTGCTGCTCGCGTTTGCGGCCGGGCTCGGCGGCGGCAATTTCTCGTCGTTCATGCCGTCGACCAGCCTTTTCTTCCCGAAGCGGCTGCAGGGCACGGCCCTCGCGATCCAGGCCGGCATCGGCAATTTCGGCGTCAGCGTCGTACAGTTCGTCACGCCGTGGATCATCGGCCTCGCGCTGTTCGGCACGATGGCCGGCGACGCGCAGGTGCTCAAGACCGCGACCGGCGAGAAGCCGATCTGGCTGCAGAATGCGCTGCTGATCTACGTGCCGTTCGTCGTCGTGTTCGGGCTCGCCGCCTGGTTCATGCTGAAAAGCGTGCCGGTGCGCGCGAATTTCCGCGAGCAGATCGACATCTTCAAGATGAAGCACGCGTTCTTCATGACGCTGCTCTACATCATGACGTTCGGCTCGTTCTCGGGCTTCTCGGCGACGTTCCCGCTGCTGATCAAACAGGTGTATGGCGGACTGCCGGGCGCGCCCGATCCGCTCGCCTATGCCTTCTACGGCCCGCTCGTCGGCTCGGTCGCGCGCGTGCTCGCCGGCCCCGTCAGCGACAGGCTCGGCGGCGCCAAGGTCACGCACTATTCGGGTATCGGCCTGCTGATCTGCGTCGTCGGCGTCACGTTCTTCACGAGCCCGACCAGCATGGCCGACTTCCCCTATTTCGTCGGCTTCATGCTGGGCGTGTTCTTCTTCGCCGGCGTCGGCAACGCCTCGACGTTCAAGCAGATGCCGATGCTGTTCCCGCCCCGCCAGGCCGGCGGCGTGATCGGCTGGACCGCGGCGATGGCCGCCTACGGTCCGTTCGCGGCCGGCGTGATGATCGGCTTCGCCTATGCCTGGTTCGGCACGCCCAACGCCTTCTTCTACTGGGCGGCGTTCTTCTTCGCCGTCTGCGTCGCCATCAATTGGTGGTTCTACGCCCGCAAAGGCGCCGAAGCGCCCTGCTGAGCGAAGAGTTTCGGAGGATCCCATGAGCCACTTCGTCGACCGCCTGCTCTTCTTCAAGAAAGACGTCGACCAGTTCTCGAACGGCCACGGCGTCGTGACCAACGAGGACCGGAGCTGGGAGCAGGCCTACCGCAACCGGTGGTCCTACGACCGCATCGTCCGCTCGACGCACGGCACGAACTGCAC
>CAZUYG010000420.1:0-4107 GCA_964624265.1 uncultured Candidatus Odyssella sp. | reverse complement strand
GTCGATCAGCGCCTGATGCTTCTTCATCCACGGCACGTGCGCGTAGCCGAACAGCGCGAGCCGGTCCGGCGCCAGCGCCAGTGCCCGCTCGACCGTTTCGGCGAAACCGCCGATCGTCTGCAGCGGCAGGCCGTACATGAGATCGAGGTTGATCTGCGCGATGCCGTTTCCGCGCAGCAGGCCCGCGACCCGCGCCGTCAGCTCCAGCGGCTGAACGCGGTTGACCGCGCGCTGCACGGCGGGATCGAAATCCTGCACGCCGAGGCTCGCGCGGTTGACGCCGATCTCGGCCAGCGCCCGGGCGCGCGCCGCGTCGACGTTGCGTGGATCGATTTCGATCGCAAATTCGGCGCCCGGCCCGATCGCGAATTCGCGGTGCAAGGCTTCGGCGAGGCGCTTCAGCTCGTCGGGCGCCAGCAGGCTCGGCGAGCCGCCGCCGAGATGGATGTGGGCGACCGGACGGCCGCGTCCGAGACGCTCGGCCACCAGCGCGACTTCGGCCAGCAGCGTATCGAGATAGCGCGCAATGGGCGCCGCACGGTTCGTGACCTTGGTATGGCAGCCGCAGAACCAGCACAGGCTGCGGCAGAACGGCACGTGGAAATAGAGCGAAAGCCGGCTCTCGGGCGGCAGCGCCTCGAGCCATGAGGCGGCGCGCGCGGCGCCCACGCCGGCGTGGAAATGCGGCGCCGTGGGGTAGCTCGTATAGCGCGGCACCGCCTTGGAATACTTGCGGACGAGGTCGGGCGTCATGCGGCCAATGAACCCCGGCGGCGCGGCGGCTGCCCATGACCTGGATCAAATATTGCTGGGTCCGGCAACCGCCGTGATATCTTTCGGCCATGGACGCGGACCAAGGGGCAGCCGGCGGAGCGCGCGCGGCGCGGCACAAGACCGACGTCGACGTCATTCTGTCGGGCATTTCCGACGGCTTCGTCACGTTCGACAACGACTGGCGCTTCACGCACGTGAACGCGGCGGCCGAGCGGCTTTGGGGCATGAGCGCCGACCGCGTCATCGGCCGCACGGTCTTCGAGGCGCTCGGCGTCGGGGCCGACAACCCGTTCCACGCGTGCTACACGGAATCGAAGCGCGACGGCCAGCCGGTGGCGTTCACGGCGCATTCGGGCCTGCGCGACGCCTGGCTCGAAGTGCGCGGCTATCCGCATGCGGCCGGCTATTCGATCTTCTTTCGCGACGTGACCGGAGAGCGCGTTGCGCACCTGGCGCTCGTCGAAACGCAGCGCCGCCTCGCCGCCGCCTACCGGATCAACCGGCGCATTTTCGAGACGACGCTCGACATCATTCTCGTCGTCGACCGCCACGGCACCATCGTCGTCGTGAGCCCCAGCACGCGCGCCGTGCTCGGCTACGATCCCGAGGCCATGGTCGGCCGCAGCGCCGCCGATTTCCTGCACCCCGAAGACCTCGACCGCACGCGCGACGAAATGCGGCAGGCCCGGCAGGGACGCGCGATGCGCAATTTCGAGAGCCGCTACATTCACAGCGACGGCCATACGGTGCCGCTCGCCTGGACCGGAATCTGGTCCGACGCCGATCAGCAGCACTTCTTCATCGGCCGCGACATGAGCGAGCGCAACGCGGCCGAGGAACGCCTTCGCCGCGCGCAGCGGCTCGAGGCCGTGGGCCAGCTGACCGGCGGCATCGCCCACGACTTCAACAACCTGCTCACGGTGGTGATCGGCAATCTCGACCTGCTGCAGGAGAATCTGGCGGGCAATCCGGCCGCCGCCAGCCACGCGGAACGCGCGCTCACGGCCGCGACGCGCGGCGCGGCGCTGACGCAGCAGCTGCTCGCTTTCGCGCGCCGCCAGCCGCTCGACGCGAGAGTGATCGACATCAACGAGCGCGTGACCGCGACGATGGAGCTGCTGCGCCGCACGCTCGGCGAGGAGATCGAGGTCACGACGTCGCTGGCGCCCGGCCTCTGGCCCGCGACGGCGGATCCCAATCAGCTCGAAGCGGCGCTCGTGAACCTCGCGATCAACGCGCGCGACGCGATGCCGAAAGGCGGCCGCCTCGCGATCGAAACGGCGAACAGGCGCATCGATGAAAACGACGTCGCGCGGAACTTCGATGCGGCGCCGGGCGATTACGTGATGCTCGCCGTGTCGGACACCGGGCACGGCATGTCGCCCGAAATCGCGGCCCGCGCGTTCGAGCCGTTCTTCACGACGAAACCCGCCGGCCGCGGCACCGGGCTCGGCCTCAGCATGGTGCACGGCTTCGTGCACCAGTCGCAGGGCCACGTGCAGATCTACAGCGAAGTGGGGCACGGCACGGTCGTGCGCCTCTATCTGCCGCGCGCCGCCGCCGCGGCCACGGAACGCGCCGCGGCGCCGGCCCCGGAAACGCCGCCCCGCGCGCGGCCCGGCGCGCGGATCCTCGCGGTCGAAGACAACGCCGATGTCCGTCGCGTCGTCGCGGCGCAGCTTGCCGAACTCGGCTATGCGGTCGTCGAAGCCGCGAACGGCGAAGCCGCGCTCGACCTCCTCCGGCGGGGCGAGCCGGCCGATCTCCTGTTCAGCGACGTGGTGATGCCGGGCGGCATCACCGGCTACGAGCTCGCGCGGGCGGCCCGCGCTCTGCGCCCGAACATGAATGTGCTGCTCACCTCGGGTTTTCCGCGCACGGGAAACGTCGACCAGCACACCGGCGAATTCGGCGCGCTTCTCGTGAAGCCCTATCGCCGCTCCGAGCTGGCCGCGCGGATTCGACTGGCGATCGACGGCGAGTAAATGGCGCGGGCCTAAACGAGGACTCTCGGCGCGGAATACAATTCTGCGCCACGGAAGCCGGACATAACCAACGTCCGCCTTCGGCCGCCTAGGCCGCCGCGATGTCCACCCCGCCGCGCCGCGCGTCCGACCGCGCAAATCCGCTCCGGATATAGGCGACAAGACTCGCGACGGAATGCTCGGCGTCGTGCATCATGGTATCCAGCACGAGATCGGCGGCGCGCGCGAACTTGCTCACGCGCGGCTCCCGAGCACGCGGCGCAGCAAGGTGATCGGCTCGCGGCCATCCGCCGCCGGTTGATAGACGACTGAAAACGATTCGAGCGCGCGCTTCCAGGTTTCGAGCGGCGCGTTTTTCGCGAGCTCGAATGCATCGAACCCGCAGCGCCGCATCAGCAGGAGCTGATCGGGCAGCACCTGGCCGGTGGCGCGCAGTTCGCCGGCGAAGCCGAAGCGCTCGCGCAGCAGGCGCGCCTGGCTGTAGGCGCGGCCGTCGGTGAATTTCGGGAACTCGAGCGCGATCAGCTCGAAGCGGTGCAGTTCGCCGGCGAGCGGCCGCACCGGCTCGCTGTTGCGGAGCGCGAGCCCGAGCGGGCCCGCGCGGCCGGCGAGCGCGCGATCGGCCCGCCAGCGCGCGAGCGAGACGATCGCCGCGTCGCCGTCGGGCGCCGGATCGTCGTCGGCGAGGCGCCGCCAGCGGTCGTCGACGATGGCGCCGTTCTTAAGCAGCGGCATAGACGCGCTCCTTGAACGGCGCCGCGCCGACGCGGCGATAGGTTTCGAGGAAGCGCTCGCCCGGCCGGCGCTCCGCGATGTAGGTGTCGACGATCGTTTCCACCGCGTCGACGATCCCGGCGGACGAAACCGCGGGGCCGAGGATCGCGCCGAGCGAGGCATCGCTCTCGGCGCTGCCGCCGAGCGTGATCTGGTAGAATTCCTCGCCATTCTTGTCGACGCCGAGCAGGCCGATATGGCCGACATGGTGATGGCCGCAGGCGTTGATGCAGCCCGACATCTTCACCTTGAGGTCGCCGATGTCGTGCACGCGCGCGAGATCGGCGAAACGCTGCGTGAGCCGCTGGCTGACCGGAATCGAGCGCGCATTGGCGAGGCTGCAATAGTCGAGGCCGGGGCAGCAGATGATGTCGGTGATCTTGCCCGCGTTCGGCGTGGCAAGGTTGTGCCTGGCGAGCGCGCGCCACAGCGCCGGCAGCGCCGCGCGCGGCACATGCGGCAGGATCAGATTCTGCTCGTGGCTGACGCGGATTTCGCCGAGGCTGTGCGCGTCCGCAAGGTCGGCGACGGCGTCCATCTGCGCCGCGCTGGCGTCGCCGGGCGGCGCGCCTTC
>CAZUYG010000419.1:0-4111 GCA_964624265.1 uncultured Candidatus Odyssella sp. | reverse complement strand
CCGCGGCCCGCGCTTCAACCAGGCGAGCATGGCGATCGAGGCCGCGGTCGACGGCGTCGGCGTGGCGCTCGCGCGCACCGGTCTGGCGGCGCTCGACCTCGGCGCCGGGCGCCTCGTGCAGCCGTTCGGCCCCGCGCTCGCGGCGCCGTTCGCCTATTACATCGTGTGCCCCGCCCCGTTCGCGAACCGGTCGAAGTTCCGCACGTTCCGCGACTGGGCGCTCGCCGAGGCGGCGGAGGACGCGAAGAGACTCGCCAAGCTGGGGATCGGGAAGTAGGCGCCCGACACCGCAGCGCGTCATCCTGAGCGCAGCGAAGGATCTCTCGACGCAATCCCACGATCGCGGATAGAGATCCTTCGCTACGCTCAGGATGACGGCAGGGGTTACTCCGGCTTGAACATCATCTTGTAGACGATGAGATCCTGCCGCGGCCTGGCGAGGCGGATTTTCAGCGCCCATTCGCCGTGCATGTCGAGCGTCATCCGGAACTTGTATTCGCCGGGCTTGCCCGTCGCCTCGGCTTTCACCGGCTTGACGTTGTGGGCCATCGGCATCGACGGCATGTCGGCGCCCACGACGATGCCGGCGCCCTGGATCGGATGGCCGCTGAGCTTGCCTTTCAGCATCAGCAGGCAATCGTATTGCATCGTCTGGCCGACGCGCTTGCACGAAACGTCGGCGTCCATGCGCTCCTGCGCCGCCGCGGGGCCTGCCGCGAGCGCCAGCGCGGCGGCGGAAATCGAGACGAGTGTCCGGTTCATGGTGATGTCTCCGGTCGTACCCCCAGATAAGCCTCGCGCAAGCCGGGGTCACGCGCAAGTAACGAAGCCGCGCCTTCTTTCACGACGCGGCCACTTTCGAGGACATAGGCGCGGTCGGCGAGGGCCAGCGCCTCGGCGACGTTCTGCTCCACCAGCAGGATCGTAGCGCCCTCTTGCTTGAGCCGCGCCAGCAGATCGAAGACGGCGCGCGCCATCACCGGGGCGAGGCCGAGCGCCGGTTCGTCGAGCAGCAGCAGCTTCGGCACCGCCATGAGGCCGCGCGCGAGCGCCAGCATCTGGGCCTGGCCGCCGGAGAGCGCCGCGCCCGGCGCGTCGAGCCGCTCGCGAAGATCGGGAAAGATCGCGAGGACGCGTTCGATCTCCGCGGCGAGATCGAACCCGCCGGCGCGCGCATAAGCGCCGAGCCGCAGATTGTCCCGTACCGAAAGCGTGCCGACGATCATGCGGCCCTCCGGCACGTAGGCGATGCCGCGCGCCAGCGTGCGGTGCCCCGGCGCGCCGGCGATCTCGGCGCCCTCGAAGCGGATCGTGCCGCGCTCCGGCCGCTCCAGGCCCGCGATCGCCTTCAAGATCGAGCTCTTGCCGGCGCCGTTCGCGCCGACGAGCGCCACGACTTCGCCGGCGCGAACCTCGAGGCTCACGCCCTGCACGGCGCGGATGCGGCCGTAGCTCAGATGCAGATCGCGGATCTCAAGCATCGCCGCGGCTCCGCCCGAAATACACCTCCATCACCGTCGGGTCGCGCAGCACCGCCTCGGGCGCGCCCTCGGCGATCTTGCGGCCGAAATCGAGCACCGCGATGCGCGGGCAGAGCCTGGCGACGAGATCGATCTTGTGCTCCACCAGAATCAGCGCGGTTTCCGCCGGCACGAGCCGCGCGATGAGGTCGCGCATCTCCTCCGTCTCGGCCGGCGTCATGCCGCCGGCGGGCTCGTCGAGCAGCAGCAGACTGGGTTCCCGCGCGAGCGCTCGCGCCAGCTCGACCCGACGCTGCTGCGGCAGCGGCAGCCCCGACACCGGCGCATCGCGCCACGCTTCGAGGCCGAGCGCGGCGAGCAGTTCCTCGACGCGCGTGGCGCGCGGCGCCGGCAGCGTGTGCTGCGCGAGCCAAACGTTCTCGCGCACGGTCATGTGCGCGACCAGGCGCAGATTCTGGAACGTGCGCGCGATGCCGAGCCTCGCGAAACGGTGCGCGGGAAGCCCGTCGATGCGCGTGCCCGCAAAGAATATGGCGCCGCCGTGCGCCGGCAGCACGCCGGAGACCAGATTGAGCACCGTCGTCTTGCCCGAGCCGTTGGGGCCGATGAGGCCGAGGCGCGCTCCGGCCTGCACCTCGAGATCGAGATCTTTGACCGCCTCGATGCCGCCGAAGCGGCGCGACACGCGCTCAAGCCGCAGCATGGCGCCGCCGCCGCAAGCGCGCGCCGAGCCAGCGCAACCGGGCTTCGTCGAGGATTCCGCGCGGCATGAACACCAGCAGCAGCGCCACGAGGCCGCCGAACACGATCATGCGATAGCCCTGAAACACGCGCACCGATTCGAGCAAGCCTACGTCGATGAGGACTCCGAGCAGCGGACCGATGGCCGTGCCGAGGCCGCCGATCAGGCCATAGGCCAGGCTGTGCACGCCGAGCATGATGTCGAAATTGCGCGGCTCGACGTAGGTGTTGAGATGCGCGAACAGGCACCCGCCCAGCGCCGCGATGGCCCCGGCGACGGCGGCGGCCGCGACCTTGACCGTCTTCACGTTGACGCCCTGCGTTTCCGCCAACAGCGGATCGGCGCCGACAAGGCGCAGCAGCGAGCCGAGCCGGCCGCGCTCGGCGAGCAGAAAGCCGAGCAGAACGGCGGCGAGCAGGCCCACGATGATGAGCAGGAACTCGCCAGGCGCTATGTTGCTCTCGAACACGTAGCGGATGCCGCGGAAGCCGTCGACGCCGTTGGGACCGACCGGCTCGCCCTCGATCTCGCGCACGTAGATCCATTGCTGGAGGCCGAGCCGCACGAGTTCGGCAAAGGCCAAGGTCGCCATCGCGAAATAGAGCCCGCGCGTACGCAAGGTGAGCAGGCCGACGAGCGCGGCCGCGATGCCGCCCGCCGCCGCGCCGATGACGAGCGCGAGCGCGAACGGCAGGCCCCACAGCGCCGTCGCAATACCCGAGGCATAGGCGCCGATCCCGAAGAACGCCTGCTGGCCGAACGAGATCTCGCCGGCGATCAGCAGCAGATAGGCCGAGAGCGCCAGGAACGAGAACATGCCGATATTCGCGAGCACGGAGATGACGTAATCGTCCATGCCGCGTCCCCGCCTAGACCCGGCGCAACGCCGATGCTTCGCGCGCGGCGAAATCCTGCGCGAGCAGGCCGCCGGGACGCAGCACGAGCAGCAGGAACAGCAGGCCGAACGCCGCGATCTCGCGCGCCGCCGCGCCGAAATGGGCCTGCGCCAGCGTTTCGACAATGCCGAGCACCAGGCCGCCCACGACCGCGCCGCGCAGCGAGCCGATGCCGCCGATCATCATCGCGATGAGGCCGGTGAAGGTGAGCTGCATGCCGCTGTGCAGCGTCACCTGCTCTTCCGCCGAGGCCATGAGGTAGGCCGCCGCCCCGCCGATCGCCGAGGCGAGCACGAACGCCCAGAACGCGATGCGCGCCACCGGCACGCCCATCGCCCGCGCCGCTTCCGGATGCTCGGTGACCGCGCGCACCGCGAGGCCGAAGCGCGTCGCGCGCATGACCCACTCGAGCACCACGACCAGAGCCGTCGCAATTCCCAGCATCGCGACGTATTCCGTGCGGAACTGGAACGGCCCCAGCTCGAACACCGAACGCTCGACGAGCGGCGGAAAGCTCACGGTGCGCCCCGGAAACAGCAGCGCGAGAAATTCCTCGAGCTGCATCCACACGGCGAAGCTCGACACCATCGAGGCGATCGCCGCACCCTTGCGCATCGCCCAGAAGCAGAGCCGCTCGACATAGATTCCGGCCGCAACCGCGCCCGCCAGCGTCGCCGCCGCGACGACCCAGCCGCCCGCCTTCCATTGCGCGAAGACGGCGGCCCCCGCGAACGCGCCGACGAGGATCGAGGTGCCGTAGGCCAGGTTGAGCCGCCGCAGCACCCCGAAGATCAGCGTGAAGCCGAGCGCCAGCAGCGCATAGGCGCTTCCGATCGTCACGCCGTCGATGAGCGATTGGATAAGCGGGATCACAGTCGCGCCTGAACTGAACTCGTCATGCCGACCGGAGCGAGGCGCTCTTGCGCCTCGCGAAGTGAAGGCATCGCGCGGCAGAGGCCACGCGCAACTGCACCGCGATCCCTCCACTTCGC
>CAZUYG010000418.1:0-4120 GCA_964624265.1 uncultured Candidatus Odyssella sp. | reverse complement strand
CATCCGCACGGAAGCGCAGCTCGACTACATCGAGGAGCCCGACGTCTTTCACGACGTCTTCGGTCACGTGCCGCTGCTGGTGAATCCGGTTTTCGCCGATTACATGGAAGCCTACGGCAAGGGCGGCCTGGCGGCGCTGAAGCGCGGCACGCTCCACCAGCTTTCGCGGCTCTATTGGTACACGGTGGAGTTCGGCCTCATCGAAACCGGCGCGGGCCTGCGCATCTACGGCGCCGGCATCGTCTCGTCGAAGGGCGAGAGCGAATACTGCCTCGACCATCCGGCGCCGAACCGGCTGGGTTTCGATCTCGTCCGCGTCATGCGCACGAAATATCGCATCGACGCGTTCCAGGAGACGTATTTCGTGGTCGGCGGCTTCGCGGAGCTGTTTGAGGCGACACTGGCGGAATTCGCGCCGGTCTATGCGCGGCTCGCGACCTTGCCCGAGATCGAGCCCGGCACCGTGCTCCCGGACGACCACGTCCTCCATCGGGGCACGGGCGCCCGACGGCGCGGGATTACCCGGCGGCCGAGCCCAGCCTGAAGCGGCACAGAAAAAAAAGGGGCCGCGTCTTGCGGCGCGGCCCAAGTCTAGGGAGGAAACGCCCAAGAAGTGCAGCGACACGCTCTGCAAGCAGAGGGGCTCGTGTCGCGCTGCAAGATATGTCCATACCGCATCGCAAAATCAAGCCCAAAAGTTTGTACACGGATGACTTTATGGGGAAAAACATAGCAATATCACGGATTCTTCAGCCAGAAATGCTTAGATTCCGCAGCGATTCGTCTGCGGATTGCTGCACTGCACTCGACGCGCATGGCCGCCATGCACAAGGCGGGAAGCGGTGCGGGCGGCCCGCGTGGTCGTGGCGGTGTTGCGGCGCCGTTCCCGATGCACTAGCGTCCCGGCGCAGAACGGGCGTCCGCGGCTGAAGGGAAAGCGGGCCGAACTCAAAGAGTTACGGGGCGGATGGCGCCTGAATCCGGCTGGATCGAAGGCAAGCACGAGCGCGATGCGTTCGTTTTCAACGCCGGCGGCGCATGGAACATGCGCGAACTGGCGCGGCTGGTGCGCGAGGTGCGTGCGGCGTTGCCCTCGCGGGCCACCCTCGGCGGACGCGCCCGGGCGCGTATCGATCTGAATCGCCTTAGTATTTTGGACAGCAGCGGCGCCTGGCTGGTCGCCGATACGAAGCGCCGGCTGGAGGCGATGGGCGTCGCGACCGAGATCGTGGCCGGACGCCCGGCCGACCGCGCCCTCCTCGACCGGGTCGAAAAGGCGCTCGCCCGCATCGGCGTGCTCAAGCCGCTGCCCCGTCCCCACCCGATC
This sequence comes from uncultured Candidatus Odyssella sp., assembly GCA_964624265.1. Taxonomy (GTDB): domain Bacteria; phylum Pseudomonadota; class Alphaproteobacteria; order Bin65; family Bin65; genus SBBV01. Next base: position 2,793 of record CAZUYG010000418.1, on the reverse strand, counting down.
TTCCTGGCGCTCGGCAATGTCGGAAAAGTCGTCGTCGAAGCCGGCAAGAAAGGCCACGAGCTCCTGTCGTTCTTCGGCCTGTCGGTCATCCTGATCCTGCGTGCGCTCACGCAGCCCTGGCGCATCCAGATCAAGGCCACGTTCAAGCACATCGAGACGACCGGCCTGAACGCGCTGCCGATCGTGGGCCTGCTCAATTTCCTCATCGGCATGGTCGTGGCGTTCATGGGCGCCGTGCAGCTCAAGAAATTCGGCGCCGAGATTTTCACGGTCAACCTCGTCGGCGTCGCCGTGCTGCGCGAACTCGGCGTCCTCATCACGGCGATCCTGATCGCCGGCCGCTCGGGCAGCGCCTTCACCGCCCAGATCGGCACGATGAAGGTGAATCAGGAAATCGACGCGATGCAGACGATCGGCCTGAATCCGGTCGAAGTGCTCGTTCTGCCGCGGATCCTGGCGATGATGGTGACCTTGCCGCTCCTCACGTTCTACGCCGACATCATGGGCCTGGCCGGCGGCGCGCTGATGGCCACGGTATCGCTCGAAATCTCGCTCGACGCGTTCCTGCGCCAGCTCCATGACGCGATCGAGCTCAGCACGTTCCTGATCGGCATCCTCAAGGCGCCGTTCTGCGCCTACATCATCGCGCTGGTCGGCTGCTTCGAAGGAATGCAGGTGGGCGGCAGCGCCGAAAGCGTCGGCACGCGCACGACCATGGCCGTCGTCGAGGCGATCTTCCTCGTCATCGTGTTCGACGCGCTGGTCGCGATCGGGCTTTCGATCCTCGAGATATGACCGCGGAAAGCGCCGAAAACATCATCGAGGTGCGCGGCCTGATCAATCAGTTCGGCGCGCAGCGCGTGCACGACAATCTCGATCTCGACGTGCGCCGCGGCGAGGTGCTCGGCGTGGTCGGCGGCTCGGGCACCGGCAAGTCGGTGCTGCTGCGGACGATCATCGGCCTGAACCGGCCGCGCGCGGGCGCGATCCGCGTGTTCGGCATCGATGCGCGCAAGCCCGGCCGCGAGGCCGGCGAGCTGCTGCGGCGGTGGGGCGTGCTGTTTCAGGACGGCGCGCTGTTCAGCTCGCTGACCGTGGCGGAAAACATCGCCGTGCCGATCCGCGAGCACACGAATCTCCCGAAAGACGTGATTCAGGAGATTTGCCACCTCAAGGTCGGCCTGGTCGGCCTGCCCGCCGATGCCGGCCCCAAATATCCGTCGCAGCTCTCGGGCGGCATGCGCAAGCGCGCCGGCCTCGCGCGCGCGCTGGCGCTCGATCCCGAAATCCTGTTTCTCGACGAGCCCACCGCCGGCCTCGACCCGATCGGCGCCGCCGATTTCGACATGCTGATTCGCGACCTTCAGCAGAGCCTCGGGCTCACGGTGTTCATGGTGACGCACGATCTCGATTCGCTGGTATCGATCACCGACCGGATCGCCGTACTGATCGACAAGAAGTGCAAGGTAGGTACCATTCACGAATTGCTCCAGGACCAGCATCCCTGGATCAAGGAATACTTCCACGGGCCGCGCGGACGCGCGGCGCAAAAGCAGTGAGGCTTGGCCATGGAAACCCGCGCCAGCTACGTTCTCGTCGGCAGCTTCGTACTGGGCCTCGTCGCCGCGGCCGTCATCTTCGTGCTCTGGATCGGGCGCAGCGACGGCGGCCGCAATCTCGTCACCTACAAGCTGAACTTCACCGGCTCGGTGACCGGCCTCGCGCCCGGCGCCGCCGTCCGCTATCGCGGCATCAACAAAGGCGAGGTGCGCGCGATCGGCATCAAGCCGGGCCAGGACGACGTGATCGAAGTCACGATTCGCGTCGACGCCGATACGCCGATCTACACCGACACGGTCGCCTCGCTCGAGGCGCAGGGCCTGACCGGCTCGCCGTTCGTGCAGATCAAGCGCTCGCCGAAGCCCGGGGTCGAGGGAAAGAAGATCGAGGATGCCGAGCGCGAGAAGTTCGTCATCCAGGGCGAGAGCGCCGGCCTCGAACGCATCTTCGAGGAGTTTCCGAAGGCAATCGCGTCGGTCACCAACCTCGCCGACCGCGCCTCCGCGCTGCTCGACAAGGAGAACCAGGAGAACTTCAAGTCCATGCTGCGCGGCGCAAGCGAAGCGCTCGCTTCGCTGCGCGGCCTCGCGAACGAGATGACCGTCGTCGCCCGCGACGCGCGCGCGCCGGTGCAGGAGCTCGGCAATCTCGCGCGGCGCGGCCAGGTGACGCTGGGTGAATTCGAGAAGACGGCGGCGGGGATCGGCGGCCTCATGACCGAAGCCCGCACCATCCTGCGCGAGAACCGGCGTCCGATCGCCGATTTCGCCGCCACCGGGCTCTACGAGTTCTCGCTCTTCCTCACGGACATGCGTAAGTTCGTGCGCAGCTTCGACCGCGTGCTGACGCGGATCGAAAGCGACCCGTCGCAATTCTTCTTCGGCAACCGCCAGCGCGGCTTCGAGACCCAGGGTAATCGCTGATGCGCCGCACGATCTTCACCGCCTCGCTCCGCGCCGCTCTGGCGCTGGCGGCGGCTTTCGCAGCTTCGGCCTGCCAGAGCCTGATCCCGGGCGCCTCGCGCGATCCGCCCCGCCTTTACGAGCTCACGCCGAAAAGCACGTTCGATCCCGCGCTGCCGCGCGTGCGTACGCAGCTCGTCGTCGAAACCCCCGATTCGGCCGCGGGTCTGCAGACCAGCCGCATCGCGGTGAAGCAGAAGGCGACCACGCTGGATTATTACGCGCGCTCGGAATGGACCGACCTCGCGCCCAGGCTCGTGCAGACGAAACT
>CAZUYG010000417.1:0-4130 GCA_964624265.1 uncultured Candidatus Odyssella sp. | reverse complement strand
AACACGACCGCGTTCACGTCGCGCGCGTTCGATGCGGCGCGAAATGCGTGGATCACGCCCTTCACCATCCCGGTGGTGTAGGAGTTGAACTGGCTCTGATTGTCGAGAACGATCCACGCGTTGTAGAGGCCGGGCACGAGCGCGCCATCGGAGCGCTTGGCCGGCCGCTTCTCGTAGCGCACGCCGGGCGCCACATGGTCGGGCGAGAGATCGTGGTTCTTGAGTTCGGTGGCTGCGGGGCGAAGCGCGGCTTCGGCGTTCATCGGCGTTCTCCTCCAGACATCAGGCCGGCACGAGCACGGCGCGGCGCGCGAGCTCGTGGCGGCTCGCGGCGGCGAACACGTCGTTGATCGCCGCGAGCGGATGGGTTTCGACGAAGGGCTTGAGCGCGATCTTTCCGTCGAGCACGAGATCGAGCGCCCCGGGATAGAGCTCGGGCGGGCAGCCCCAGTTGCCAAGTGCCCGCGCATCAAAGGCCATCAAGTTCGAGAGGCGCAGCTCGACACGGTCCATCGTGAAGCCGACGACCGACAGCGTGGCGCCGTGCGTGAGCAGGCCGAACGCGGTCGTCTGCCCGGCCCCCGTGCCCGAGCATTCGAAGATGAACCACTCGGTCTGCGGCAGGCCGTTCTGCTTCGCAAAGGTCTGCACCGCCGCGCGCAGCGCCTTCTGATCCATGGTGCGCGCATTCAAGGTGAGAGAGGCCGCGATCTTGCCAAGAGCGGCGAGCTTCGCGTCGTCGACGTCGATCGCGACGACCGTCGCCCCCATCGCTTTTGCCACTTGGGCCGCGTATCCGCCGACGCCGCCGATGCCGACGACGATCGCGAGGCTGCCGGGCCAGACGCCGGCGCGCGTCGCCGCCTGATACGGCGTCGTGACCGCGTCGGCGATCACCGCGAGCTCGGCGAGTTCGAGGCCGGCCTTGGCCAAGCGGCCTTCATCCACGGGGCAGAGGCCGCGCGCCGGCACCACCACGTGGGTCGCGAAGCCTCCGTGGATGTCGTTGCCCGGCATGCGCTGCTTTCGGCAGATCATCGGCCTGCCGCGCCGGCAGTGCTCGCACTCGCCGCACGGCATCACCGAGGGAACGACCACCGCCTTGCCGAGCCAGGCTTCGGCGCCGGGTCCGGCGGCCACGACGCGGCCCGCGATCTCATGACCCAGCGCCAGCGGCAGCGGGTGGTTGGTGCGCACGCCGTCGTAATAGTAGCCGAGATCGGTGTGGCAGAGCCCGCAACCGGCGATTTGGACCGTCACCTCGCCGGCGGCGGCAGGCGTGGCGTCGAACGCCTCGCGCACCAGCGGCGCCTTGACGGCGGTCATGAGCCAGCGGTGGGCGGTGATCGCCATGTTCTTTCCTCCTCGGCTGCTCGAGCCTTCGTGCCGCACTTCTTCGTCTTGACGGCCCGTTATTTATGTAATTAGGTACTGCAATGCGTATTTAAGTGTCAAACCCGTTCGGCGTGCCGCGATGTCGCAGGCGGGTGAAGACGCGAGAGACCGGGACGAGACGCCATGAACGATCTTGCGATACGTTCGCATTCCATTGCCGTCGTGGGATCCGGCGGCGCGGGCGTGATGACCGCCGGGCAGATGCTGCTCGATGCGGCGGCGCGCGCAGGGCTTTACGGCGTGATGAGCCGCTCGTCGGGGCCACAGATCCGCGGCGGCGAGGCGGCCGCGCTGCTGCGCCTCGCGGCGGCGCCGGTCGAGTCGCATGGCGACCGGTTCGACGTGCTGCTGGCGGTCGACTGGCAGAACGCGCACCGCTTCGCGGCGGAGATCCCCATCGACGGAGCGTCGCTCGTGATCGGCGATCCCGCCGAAGGCGCCGTGCCGGGCCCGTTCGCCGGCACGGGCGCGCGGATCGTTTCGATTCCGATGAAGGCGATCGCCAAGAAAATTCCCGGCGGGCGCCCCAACATGGTGGCGCTCGGCGTGCTCGGCGCACTCGCCGGCCTCGACGCAGCCGCGCTTTCGCGCGCGATCGAAGCGACCCTGCAGAAGGGAGGCGAGGCGCTCGCCGCCAGCCGCGCGGCGATGACGGCGGGCATGGCCGTGATCGCCGAGGCCGGTCTCGGGCTGCCGAAGCTGCCCGTCCGGCGCGCCAACGGCTGTTGGGCGATCAGCGGAAACGAGGCAGCCGGGCTCGGCGCGGTGCGCGGCGGCATCCGCTTCGTGGCTGCCTATCCGATCACGCCGGCCACCGAGATCCTCGAGTGGCTGTCGTCGGCCCTGCCGCGCCTGGGTGGCACGCTCGTGCAGGCCGAGGACGAGCTGGCCTCGATCAACATGGCGATCGGCGCTTCCTACGGCGGCGTGCCGAGCCTGACCGCGACCTCGGGCCCCGGCCTTTCGCTTATGTCGGAAGCCATCGGGCTCGCGGTGGCGGCGGAGATTCCCGTCGTCGTCGTCGACGTGATGCGCGGCGGGCCGTCGACCGGCATTCCCACCAAATCCGAACAAGGCGATCTCAACATAGCGCTCTACGGCCTGCACGGCGACGCGCCGCACATCGTGCTCGCCCCGAATTCGGTGGCAGATTGCGCGGCCGCGACACAATGGGCCGTGTATCTCGCCGAAACGCTCCAGGTGCCCGCGCTCGTGCTGCCGGACCAGGCGATGGGGCAGAGCCGCGTCGTGCTCGACCGCCCCGCCGATGGCGGCTTCGAAACGCGCCGTCGCGTCGCCGCCGCGGAGCCGCAAGGCTTCCAGCGGTACGCCGTGACCGAAAGCGGCATCTCGCCGATGGCGATTCCGGGGACGCGGGGCGCCGCCTATACCGCGGACGGACTCGAGCACAACGAGCGCGGAACGCCATCGAGCCAGGCCGCCGACCACGTCGCGCAGCTCGACAAGCGCGCGCGCAAGCTCGAACAGGCCGACTACAGCCGGCATTGGGCCGACGTCGAGGGCGGCGGCGAACTCGCCGTTGTGACCTGGGGTTCGTGCACGCCGCCGGTGCGCGAGGCGCTCGCCCGCGCTCGCGCCGACGGCGTCGATGCGAGGCTCGTGTCGCTGCGCCTTCTGGCCCCGGCGCAGCCGGCGCGGCTGACGGCCGCGCTCGCCGGCGTGAAGCGCGCGCTCGTCGTCGAGCAGACGCATTCGGGCCAGTTCTATCGCTATCTGCGGTCGTCCTACGACCTGCCGGCCGATACGCGCGTCTTCCACCGTCCCGGCCCCCTGCCGATGCGGCCCGGCGAAATCCACGCCAAGATCGTGAAGGAGTTGGCGGCATGAACATCGCCACCGCGCCGACGCCGTTCTCGGCCAACGACTACAAGTCCGACTACAAGCCGGTGTGGTGCCCCGGCTGCGGCGACTATTCGGTGCTGCTCGCCTTCACCAAGGCGATGGCAGCGCTGCAGCGGCCGCCGGAAGAGATCGCCGTAGTGTCGGGAATTGGCTGCTCGTCGCGCATTCCCGCCTACACGAATTGCTACGGCTTTCACGGCGTGCACGGCCGCGCGCTGGCCGTCGGCACGGGGCTCAAAGTGGCGCGGCCGGATTTGACGGTGATCGTGGCGGGCGGCGACGGCGACGGTTTCTCGATCGGCGGCAATCATTTCCTACATGCCTGCCGCCGCAACGTCGATCTCACCTACATCGTCATGGACAACCGCGTCTACGGCATGACCAAGGGGCAGCCTTCGCCGACCACCGAACCGGATTGGGACAGCGCGCTGGCGCCCGGCGGCACGGGCCTCCGCCCGTTCCATCCGCTGGTGATCGCGCTGGCTTCGGGCGCCAATTTCGTGGGCCGTGGATTTTCCGGCGATCCCAACGGCTGCGCCGAGCTGATCGTGCAGGCGATCAAGCATCCCGGCTTCTCGTTCGTCGAGATCCTGAGTCCGTGCGTGACGTTTCGCCCAGACCAGCGCGAGTGGGCGAAATTGGTACATGCTGCGTCGGTGGACCCGACCGACGATCCCGCGCGCGCCGCGCGGCGTATCATGACTGACGACGGCTTCAACACCGGCGTTCTCTATGCCGGCAACCGCGCACCGTTTCAGCCGAATCGCGTGGTGCCCGCGGCCCTGGAAGCGATCGAGGCGGAGTTCGCGCAATGACTGGCGGTGCCGAGACGATCCAGGCCTTTTACGCGCTGCTGTATGCGATGGAGCACG
>CAZUYG010000416.1:0-4137 GCA_964624265.1 uncultured Candidatus Odyssella sp. | reverse complement strand
CTGGCGCAGCCCGCCTTCGACGGCGGGGCGGTTGCGGCTGACGGGCTGCTCGATCCACGCGCGCTGATGCGCGACCTCGGCCCCGCACTTCCGGCGGATGCCGATCTGGTGGTCGGCGGCGGGCATTTCTGGTCGTTCCCCTGCCTGTACCTCGACCCTCCGGCGGGCGGACGCTATTTCTGTCCGCTCGGCGCGGCGGCAGTCGGCCAGGCCCTGCCGTTCGCGATCGGCGTCGCGAGCGCGGCGGCGGATCGGCCCGTCGTCGCGATCGAAGGTGACGGCAGTCTGCTGATGAACATCCAGGAGCTCGACACCGCGGCGCGGCACAAGCTGCCGCTCGCGCTGGTCATCATGAACGACGGCGCGCTCAGCGCCGAGGCCATCCGGCTCGGCATGGAAGGCTATGATTCCGAGCTGGCCGCCTATCCGTCGCCGGATTTCGCCGCGGTGGCGCGCGGCTTCGGCTGGCGCGCGGCGACGATCACGGGCGGCTCGAGCATCGGCAAACTGGTGCGGGAGCATTCCTGGCGCGAAGGGCCGCTGCTGATCGATGCCCGCATCACGCGCAAGGTCATGGTCGATCCGGTCGCGGTCAAGGATCTCTCGTGCACGGCTTCGCCGCCGGGCGGCTGAACGATCGGCGGCTAGATCAGGAACTGCAGCAGCGGCATCTCGGTGTCGCTGTTGATCAGCAGCACTTTCTTGCGCGCGATCTTGAGGCCGGCGCCCGAGCCGCGCAGGTGATGAATGTTGTGCCCTATCCACACCTGCTGGCCGGTGGGCCGCGCGATTCCGAGCACGAAATTCGAGTGAGCGACCGTTTCGCCGCCCGGCCCCGCTTCGATCTCGATGTTCGCGACGACGCGCCGCATGCGCGGATTGGGCTGCTGTGCCAGCACCGATCCGCTTTTCAGGCGCTCGACGCGCTCGCCGAGCCTCAGGCGATCGTCGTAGATGAGCGAGACTTCGCGCAGCGGGTCGACGTCGTCGTGATTGCAGGGCACCCAATACAGCCCGTCGTCGGCCCACAGCGAGAGCCACTCGTCGTAGCGGCCCTCGTCCATCAGCCGCGCTTCGCGCGCCAGAAACCGCGCGACCTCGGCCTCGCGGGCCGTAGTTTCTTCCACTGACGGCGTGCTCACCCCGCGCTCCGCTTCCGTTCGGCGCTCACGCCGGCTCCGACATGAGGGCCGTGTAATGCTGCCACATGCCGCGAATGTGGTTCTCGTCCATCGTGTAACCGGCCGTGCTCCCGTCCGGGAGCGTGCGGGTGCGGTGCGCGCCGCGGCCGATGAACAGCCAGTCGTCGCCCTGGGCCTGAATGCCCACCTGGTTGCGCTCCATGATCTCGATGTCGTCGGGCGAGATGAAGCCGGCCGGCCCGTAGCCGAATTCGTGCTCGCGCAGCCGCGCGACGTTGATCTCCTCCGGCGCGCCCTTGAGGAACACCGGATGATAGTAGGCGAAGGTTTCGTTGACGCTGACCGGCTGCACGCGGCGGATATGCGTCATCACATAAAGAAGATTCGGGAAGACGTAGATCAGCGGCGGTATCGTCGAGAGCAGCGTGCGCGCCTTCTCCGCGCCGTAGCGCCGCTCCATCAGCGCCGCGTAGGCCTCGCGCGCCGCATTCGGCTTTCGCTTGGGCGGCGCCACGGTCGCGCGCCGGTAATCCTCGACCATGTGGCCGCCGGGCAGCGAGCGGATCACGTCGGGAATTTCGTTCTGGTAGAGCGAGCTCAGATCGAGGCCGGTGCGCTTGCCGTGCAGGTCGAACGCGATCCGATGGATGAAGGGCCCGTGATAATCGCCCTCGAGCGAGTTCTCGGGCAGGAATTTCCAATTGCCCGCATAGCGCAGCTTCTGCACGCCGGTGCGGATGTCGATCTCGCCCACCGGCGAAAGGTCGATGAAGAGATCGATGTATTCCTTGACCTGGCCGAGATGCGCGTCGAGCGAGATGCCGTCCGGCGCGACGCTCGCGAAGACGAGGCCGCGATACTGCCCCTGGCGCGGGACCGGGGTGAGTCCGAACGCATTCTTGTCGAGGTCGGCGCCGTAGGCGCCGGAAAAGGTGGGCGCGATCAATTCGCCGGAGTTCGCGTAGCTCCAGCCGTGATAGGGGCAAGTGAAGGATTCGGCGTTGCCGCGGTCGACATGGCACAGCATGTTCGCGCGGTGGCGGCAGCGGTTGAACAGCACGCGGATCGCGCCGTCGTCGCCGCGCACCATGATCACCGGCTGCAAGCCGATCTGGCGCCGCACGAAATCCCCCGGCTGCGGGATTTCGCTTTCGTGCCCGATATAGACCCAAACCTTGTACCAGATGCGCTCGAGCTCGCGCTCGAACACGGCGGGATCGCGGTAGAGGCTGCCGTGAATTCGGCTGCCCTTCACGAGGTCGCGGATATCGGCGCCGGGCGTCATGCGGAAACTACGTCAGCTCCGGGAGAACGGACACGTGAATGGCGCCCGGGGCGCCCTCGCCGCCGACGGTGCGGATCGCCAGGTCGACGTCGTTGAGGCCGTAATTGTGCGTCGCCAGCTTCTCGAGCGGATATTTTCCCGATTCGAGCAGGCGTATCGCCTTCTTCATTTCGCGGGCGGTGCGCCCGCGCACGCCGCGGATCGTCAGCTCCTTGAGGAAGATGAGATCCGGCTGGAAATCGGGCGCGTTCGCATGCGCCTCGCCGGCGACGACGATCGTGCCCCCCATCTTGGCGAGGTTCATCGCCTCCTGCATCGCGCCGGGCGCCTTGGCCGTGACGTTGATGACCGCGTCGGCGAACTTGCCGTCGGTCAGCTCCGAAACCCGCTGCACGACATCGCCGTCCGTATCGACGTCGATCGTGTGATGCGCGCCAAATTCGCGCGCGAGCGCGAGGCGCGCCGCATCGCGCCCGCGTCCGGTGACGATGATGTTGGCGGCGCCCGCCTCCTTCGAGGCAATCACGCAGGCGAGGCCCTGCCCGCCCGGCCCCTGGATCACGACCGTGGTGCCGATGCCGACGCCGCCTTCGAGATGCGCCCAGCGGATGCCGTTGGCGAGCGGCACGAAGAACGGCGCCACCTTGCGCGGCACGCTTTCGGCCAGCTTGTGAACCAGCGCCTGGCGGTCGAGGTAGACGTATTCGCTGTAGCCGCCCCACAGCCCCGGCGCCACCCCGAGCGAGGTGAAGCCGTACATCTTCTCCATCTTCATGCCGTTGCAGATGTAGTAGCGGCCGGAGAGGCAGAAATCGCAGCGCCCGCACGGCGCATACTCCTCCATCACGATGCGGTCGCCTTCCTTGACGCCCCACAGCCGGGACGCCTGGCGGCCGATGCGGTCGACATGCGCGACGATTTCGTGACCGGGAATCAGGGGCGGCGGCGCGAACTGCGACAGCGCGCCGGTGTAGATCGGATAATCGGCGCCGCAGACGCCGGTGATCTCGATCTTGGCGATGCCCGAATATTCGTCGATCTCGGGCAGCGGAAACTCGCGGAGCTCGATCTTGCGCGGAGCGACGAGAACCGCCGCGGTCATTTTCTGCGTCATGCGGCGATCCCCGCGGCGGTCACTGGAACGGCTCGTAGGCCCTGAGCTTCGGCATCACTTCGGTGCCGAACAGCCGGATGGAGCGGAGCAGGTCCGCCTCGGCGATTTCGCCGAAGTTGAACTCGCCGAAGAAGGTGTTGAACGACCCCTCGGCGGCCCAGCGGCGCAGCTTCTCGGCGACCGTCGCCGGCGAGCCGATCAGCACGAGATCGTTCGCGAGCAGGTAGTCGATATCGAGCAGGTTGAGGATGATCTCCGCCGCGCCGGGCTCGTTGCGCGCGCGGAAATATTCCGCCGTCTCTTCCTGTTTCGCACGGATCTCGCCGGGATCCTCGGAATAGGTGAAGAAGCCCTTGTAGGCGCGCGCCGCGTCGGCCGCCGCGATCTTCAGGGCCTTGTCGTCGGTCTCGTCGACGAACACGACCGTCGAATAGGCGATGTTCGGCGTCCCCGGCCAGCCATTGTCTTTCCAGCCCTTGAGGTATGGCGCGTAGCGGTGCTTCGCCTCCTTGCGCGGGAACAGCAGGAAGTAGCCGGTGTGCAGGCCTTCGCGCGCGCAGAATTCAAGCGTGGGAATGTCGCGCGTTTCCATCCAC
>CAZUYG010000415.1:0-4147 GCA_964624265.1 uncultured Candidatus Odyssella sp. | reverse complement strand
GATCTTGCCGGGCTCATCGATTCCGCCGATCCGTCCGATCCAATCGCGCGCCAGTTCCTGCCCGACGCGCGCGAGCTGACGCACGCCCCGGAAGAGCGCGCCGATCCGATCGGCGATGCGGCGAAGAGCCCGATCAAGGGCATCGTGCATCGCTATCCCGACCGCGTGCTGCTGACCCCGGTGCATGTGTGCCCGGTGTATTGCCGGTTCTGCTTCCGGCGCGAGAAAGTGGGGCCGGGCAGCGCCGCTCTGACGCGCGCCGAAACCGCGGCGGCGCTCGACTACATCCGCGCGCATCCCGAAATCTTCGAAGTGATCCTGACCGGCGGCGATCCGCTCGTGCTGGCGCCCGCGAAGATCGCGGCGCTCGTCGCGGCACTGGGCGCTGTTCCGCACGTGCGCGTCATCCGCATCCACACGCGCGCGCCGGTGGCGCAACCGGGCGCGGTCACGCCGGCGCTCGCCAGGGCGCTGCGCTCCGACAAGGCCGTGTATGTCGTCCTCCACTGCAACCATCCGCGCGAGGTCACGAAGCCGCTCGCCGCTGCCGTGCTGCGGCTCGTCAAGGCGGGCGTGCCGGTGCTCTCTCAATCGGTTCTGCTGAAGGGAGTCAACGACGACGCGAATACGCTCGAGGCCCTGTTCCGCGCCCTCGTGGCCGCCCGCATCAAACCCTACTACCTCCACCATCCCGATCTTGCGCCAGGCACCGCGCATTTCCGCACCGATCTCGCGACCGGCCAGGCGCTGATGCGCAGTCTGCGCGGGCGCCTGTCGGGGCTCGCCCAGCCCACCTATGTGCTCGACGTGCCGGGCGGCCACGGCAAGGTGCCGGTCGGCCCCGTCTATGCGACGGAAGACGACGGCGGATGGATCGTCGAGGATCCGGGCGGCCGGCGGCACCGCTATCCGCCGAAATCGGGCTCGTAGGCGCGCATTGCCGCGCCGCCGGGGCGTTGCGCCGACTGTATCCCCTTGCTAGAAACCGCGGCCAATCCGGCCCTTCCCAACAATTCGCAGTACACCATGAAGATCGGCGCAAACCAGATTCGCCCCGGCAACGTCATCGAGCACGAGGGCAAGCAATTCGGCGTGCTCAAGATCCAGCTCATCACGCCCGGCAAGGGCGGCGCCTTCATCCAGGTCGACATGCGCGACATCAAGACCGGCGTGAAGACCAACCAGCGCTGGCGGACGGCGGATACCGTCGAAAAGCTCTCGACCGATCAGAAGACGGCCAATTACCTGTTCGCCGACGGCGACATGCTGACCTTCATGGAGCAGGAATCCTACGAGCAGTTCAACCTCACGCGCGAGACGGTGGGCGATCAGGCCGATTTCCTCCAGGACAACATGGAGGTCACGATCGACTACGTCGAAGGCAATCCCGTCGCCGTGCACCTTCCGCAGACCGTCGTGATGCAGCTCGTCGAGGCCGACCCGGTCGTGAAGGGCCAGACCGCGTCATCGTCCTACAAGCCCGCGAAGCTCGAGAACGGACGGCGCATCATGGTGCCGCCGCACATCGACGCGGGCATCAAGGTGGTCGTGAACACCGAGACCGGCGAATACGTCGAGCGCTTCAAGGGCTGACCGGCGGAAGCCGGGCGCCATGGCCCTCAAGTCCCCCGTCATCAACGTGATGGAAGCCGCGGCGCGCAAGGCGTCGCGCGGCCTCATTCGCGATTTCGGCGAGGTCGAGCACCTCCAGGTTTCGAAGAAGGGGCCTTCCGACTTCGTCAGCGCCGCCGACCTGCGCGTCGAGAAACTGCTGCGCGAGGAGCTCGCGAAGGCGCGGCCCGGCTGGGCGCTGGTCACGGAAGAGCACGGCGGCCGGCTGCCGGTGGACAAGGAAGACGCGTGGATCGTCGATCCGATCGACGGCACGACGAACTTCCTGCACGGCATTCCGCATTTCTGTCTCACGATCGCGCATTGGCGCAAAGGCGAGATCGTCGCCGGAATCGTCTATCAGCCGATCGGCGACGAGCTGTTCTGGGCGGAAAAGGGGATGGGCGCGTATCACAACCGCCGCCGCCTGCGCGTCTCGGCGCGGCAGAACCTCGGCGACGCGGTGATCGCGACCGGGCTGCCGTTCCGCGGCAAGGAAAAGCACCCGCGCTACATGGACACGCTCGCGGCCGTGGTGCCGCAGGTGGCGGGCGTGCGCCGGTTCGGCGCGGCGGCGCTCGATCTCGCCTGGGTCGCGGCCGGGCGCTTCGACGGCTTCTGGGAATACAGCCTGTCGCCGTGGGACATCGCGGCCGGAATCCTGCTGATCCGCGAGGCCGGCGGCGCCGTCACCGACATGGACGGCGGCGACGCGATGCTGGCCAAGGGCGACGTGCTCGCCGCCAACGGCGCGCTGCACAAGCCGCTCGCGCGCCTCATCGCCGCCGCGGCCAAGGGCTGATTCGAGGTTACGAACTCGTTACGGTGCGATCCGTTCCTTGGCGCGCCGCCGCGAGATGGATTAGGATCGGGGCCTTCACGATCCGCCTCCCGCCGCAACCGACCGAGCGATGACCCGACCCGGCCGCTATCTCATTCGCATGCTGGCGTTCCTCGTCGTCGTCGCCGGGGGACTGTTCCTGATTCGCGGCGAGCTCGAGAAATTCTTCCAGGCCAACCCGTTCCTGAACGGGCTCATCATCGGAATCCTCGTCATCGGCATCCTCTACACGCTGCGCCAGGTTCTGGTGCTGTGGCCGGAGGTCAGCTGGATCGAGAACTACACGAAGAGCCGCGCGCTGTCGGGCCGCGGTCCGCGCTTCCTGGCGCCGATGGCGAAGATGCTCGGCGAGCGCGAGGGGCGCCACCTGCGCCTCACCGCCGGCACGATGCGGACGCTGCTCGACGGCATCGGCATCCGGCTCGACGAGGGCCGCGAGATTTCGCGCTACATGATCGCGCTCCTCGTGTTTCTCGGCCTGCTCGGCACCTTCTGGGGCCTGCTCGAGACGGTCGACGCGGTCGTGAAGGTGATCGGGAATCTGACCCTCGGCTCCGGCGACGACGTCGGCAAGGTGCTCGAGCGGTTCAAATCCGGGCTGTACGACACGCTGCGCGGCGCTGGCGTGGCCTTCAGCACGTCGCTGTTTGGCCTCGGCGGTTCGCTCATCCTGGGCTTCCTGGATCTCCAGGCCGCCCAGGCGCAGAACCGGTTCTACACCGATCTCGAAGACTGGCTCTCGGGCATGACGCGCATCAGCGCGCTGCCGACCGACGGCTCGGGCGACTCGTTCGATTCGGTTTCGAGCTACCTCCAGGCGCTGCTCGAACACACGGCCACGACGATGGACGAGCTTTCGCAGTCGATCGTGCGCGGCGAGGCCGAACGCGCGAAGTCGGCCGAGAGCGTGGGCGCGCTCGCCGAGCGGCTCGGGCTTCTCGTCGAGCAGCTCCACACGCAGCAGGCGCTGCTGGCCCGCCTCGCCGACACGCAGATCGAGCTGAAGCCGATCCTCGGACGCCTGTCCGAAGAGCAGTCGTTCGGCCGCCAGGAACTCGTGACGGCGCTGCGCACCGAATTCAAGAACCTTGCCGCGCGCATCGCCGAAGTTCAGCTGCAAATGCGCCCCTATCTCGACCAGATGTCCAAGGACAATGCGATCGGACGCCAGGAGATGATCCGCGAGATGCGCTCCGAGACCGAAATCCTCGCGCAGGCGATCGCAACGCTGGCCGGCCAGCGCGAGCGGCGCGAGACCGAGCAGCGCCTGAAGCCGAAGGCGTAGGCGCCCATGCCCGGCCGCGCCCGAGTTCGCGAAGGCTTCAACATCTGGCCCGGCTTCGTCGACGCGCTGTCGACCCTGCTCATCATGCTGCTGTTCGTGCTGACCGTTTTCACGGCCATGCAGCTGTTCCTCGGCGACGTGCTGACCGGGCGCGACAAGACGATCACGCAGCTGTCCTCACAGCGGGAGCAGCTGACGAAGCAGCTCGCCGAAGAGACCGCGCTCATGGAGCAGGCGCAACGCGACATCGCGGGGCTGCGCGACCGCTTGAGCGCGCTGGCGTCGCAGCGCGAGGCCCTGGAGCGCGAACGCGCGGCATTGCAGGGCCGCGCCGCCGGCCTCGAGCGCGACAAGAGCGTGCTCGAAGCCGAAAAGGCCGCGGCCGAGCGGCGCATTGCCGCGCTCGAAAG
>CAZUYG010000414.1:0-4150 GCA_964624265.1 uncultured Candidatus Odyssella sp. | reverse complement strand
ATGGCGGCCATCAGCTTTTCCGTGCCGGCATGCGCGGGCACCGCTTTCACGTATTCCGCGGCGGCCTTGTCGGGATCGTCCATGATGAACTTCACGCCCTTCAGCGTCGCGCGGACCATGCCTTCGACGAGCTTCGGCTTGGTCTTAATCGTCTCGTCCGAGGCCAGGATCGCCTGGGCCATCGAGGGGAAGAAATCCTTCGACGGCATCGAGATCGTCTTCTTCTGCAGGCCCTCGACGACCTGAATCTCCCAGTCCGGCACGCAGGCGCAGGCATCGGCCTTGCCTTCGATGACGAAGGCCGGCACGCCGACCGGGCCAACGGCCTGGATGCTGAGGTCTTTGCTGGACAGACCGACCGCGGCAAGGCTGCCAAGCAGCGAGAAATAGGTCGTGTCCTGGAAGGCGAGCGTCGTGATCGTCTTGCCCTTCAGGTCTTCGAGCTTGGTGATGCCGCGATCGGCGCGTGCGACGATGACCATCAGCGAGCCGCCGCCGAGCACAGCCACGGCCTTCACCGGAACGCCGGTGCCGCGCAGCAGGATGGGCGTGTCGCCGAGCCCGCCGCCGACGGTCGCGTTGCCGACGCCGACCTGCTTGCCGACGTCGACGCCGCCTTTGCCGACGACGACCGAGACGTCGAAGCCCTCGGCCTTGTAGTAGCCGAGGTGCTGCGCGAGCATCCACGGCGCGAAGGCCGGCAGCACCTGCGGCGCCGGCAGCATGTAGGTGACTTTCTCCTGCGCGGCCGCGTGTGCTGCGCCCGCCGCGAGCGACGCCGCCACGGCGCCGCGCATGAGCATGGTCTTCATCGTGTCTCTCCTCCCTCGATGGCCGGCCTCGGCCGGACTAGTTGCCTGACGCCGAAAGCGGATCGATGCCGGCCGCGCGCAACGCTTTCAATTGGGCACGCGCCTCGGCGCGCATGATGTTGCGCATGCGGACGACGCCGCCGTCGTGGCTGTAGAGATGCTCGGCGCGATCGGCATCCGCATCCATGCCTTCGGCGATCGCGCGATCCTGCTCGAGCACCGCGAAATGCCGGGCCTCGAGCCGGTTCTTGTAGAGAAAGCGCCAGGCATCGCGCTGCCAGCCCGAGACCTTGCGGAAACGCCAGAAGAAGCACGCCGAGCTGCGCTCGTCGATCGGGATCGCGTGGAAGATGATGCCGAAATTGCCGCCCGGCCCGCCCGAGGCCGGATAGGGAATCTCGAGCCGGCAATAGATGGCACCGGCGTCGCACCATTCGCTCCAGTCGAAATTCACGTCCTTCTGCGTCGTCTTCTCGAAGATGAAGCCGGTGTCGGTCGGCCGGATCGCGAATTCGGCCTTGCGTTCGCCGCGCGCCATCGAATGCGACTGCGCGTGCAGGAACTGCCCGTGCATCGGGTCCATGTTGTTGTCGTAGAGGAAGCGCCAGGGCGTCTTCCATTCCTGATAGGTGAGGAACGCGTCGAACGCGCCCTCCTGCAGCTGGGGCGGCGGCGTGTAGGGCGCCGGATCCGGGTGCAGCGCGTCTCCCATCCACAGGAAGATCGCGCCTTTCACCTCGCGCGCCGGAAACGCCTTCACCAGGCGCTTGCCTTCCAGGCTGCAGCCTGGCTCGCCGGGCACGCACAGCACCGTGCCGTCGGCGCCGATTTCGACCGCGTGATACCAGCAGGCAATGCGATCGCCCCGCACATGGCCCAGCGATAGCGGCGCGCCCCGATGCGGGCAGCGGTCGGCCATCGCGCGAATCGCGCCCCCCGCGTCGCGCCACAGCACGATCCGCTCGCCCATGCGGCGGATGCCGACGGGCTTGTCGGCGACGAAGCGCGAGGGCAGCACCGGATGCCAGCGATTGCGCAGCCCGAGCCGGAGATAGGTGTCGATCTCCGCCGCCGTGGGGCCGGCCGCCGCGTCGCGATGAGCAATCGCTGCAGTGGCCATGCTCATGCCCCCAGGCGGCGCAGTTCCGCCGTGAAACTCTCGGACGTCCACGCGCCACCGGCCGGCGGGGCGACGCCTGAGGCGTTCAGCGCCGCCACGACGGCATCGAGCGCGTGATGGCCCGCGCTGAAAGCGGCCTCGAGCGCGTCGGCAAGCCGCGCCTCGTACTCGCTGGGCGCACCCGAGCCGACCTGCCAGCACTGGCGATAAAGCTCCGTCATGGCTCAGGCCTTCCCGCCCGCGCGCTTCGCCTGCCATTCGCGCTTGAGGCGCTCGCGCACCGGAACGAAATCGTAGGTCGGATAGAATTCGGTGGCGAATACGCCCCAGGCGCAGCGCTCGATCTCGACGTTCACGACGTTGAGCAGATTCGGCGGCAGCCGCAGCGTCACGATCTGGCCGATGCCCATCACGACATTCCAGCTGACGATTTCCACGCCGGGCGGCGGAAAGCGCTCCCACCACGCGGTCTTCGCCAGATGATCCTGGATCTGCTCGAGGTTTTTCGACTGGTCGTGCTTCAGGAAAACCGTCAGCAGAATCGTTTCGCCATCCTGCGCCAAGGCGCGCCCCCTCGCGTATCGCCGTTCATTCTACGAAGGCGGGCCCGCGGCGCAAAAACATTCGGTGCCCGCCGAAGCCGGCGATGTTGACGGACTAAACTTCGGCCGGGATCGCCGAGGCAATCGCGCTGCGCGGCAACGCCGTCGCGCGGATCGCTCAGAACGACGCGGCGCAGCCGTCGCCGCGCGGATCGGCGGCGCCCTCCAGCCGGCCGTCCGGATGACGAACGATTGCGCCGGCATGGCCCATGAGCGAATCGTAGCCGCCGATCACGCGCACGCGGTGACCGGCTCCCTCGAGCTTGGCAATCAAGGCCGGATCGAACCGGTTCTCGAGGCTCAGCTCGATGCGCGGCGTACCCCAGGTCCGCCCGAGCAGCCAGCGCGGCGCGTCGATGGCCGTAGCGAGGTCTTGGCCATACCGGACGTGGCGGGTGAACACGGCGGCCTGGGTCTGCGGCTGGCCGTCGCCGCCCATCGTGCCGTACACCATGAGGCGCCCATCCCCGAGCCGGGCCATCGCCGGATTATTCGTGTGAAACGGCAGGCGCCGAGGCAAAAGCGCATTGAGAGCAGAAGGTTGCAGGCTGAAGCTGCAGCCGCGATTCTGCCACTGGATGCCAGTGTCTTCGAGCACGACGCCAGATCCGAACTCCCAATAGATCGAGTGGATGAAGCTGACGGCGCGCCCGGCGCCGTCGATGGCGCCGAGCCAGACCGTATCGCCCGGCGCGGTCGGCCGCGGCCAAGGCAGTGCCCGGCCCCGGTCGATCGCCCCCAACCGTGCGTCCAGAGCGGCTGGCGACAGGAGCTCGGCGACGGCTTCCTTCATGTGGGCCGGATCGGTGATCGACGCGTCGCGCATCAGGAACGCCTGCTTGGTCGCCTCGACGAGGCGATGCACATGGTCGAAGCCTTCCGCGTCCGCGGCGGCGATGCGGTCGTAGAGCGCGAGAATCGCCAGCGACACGGCGCCCTGGGTCGGCGGAGGCGTGTTGTAGAGGGTGCCTGCGCCGATTCGTGCTGATGCGGGCGATGTGACGATCGCCTGGTGCACCGCTAGATCGGCTTCCGTCACCGGGCTGCCCGCGCGCGCCAGATCGGCGGCGATGCGCCTGGCCAGCGCGCCGCGATAGAAACCGTCCAATCCGTCGCGCGCCAAGGCTTCGAGCGTCTCGGCCAGCGCCGGCTGCTTCAACAGAGCGCCCGGTATCGGCGTGCCGTCCGCCAGGAACAGGCTGCGCCACGCGGCGAGGTCCCGCATCTCGCCCTCTTTCGCGGCCACCATCTCGCAATGGCCGCGCGTCACCGGCACGCCGGCCCGCGCATAGTGGATCGCGTCCGCGAGCAGCGCCGCGAGCGGCAGGCGCCCGCCCCAAGCCTTGGCGATCTCGTGCGCCGCAGCCCAGCCGGAAATCGTGCCGGCGACCGTGTTGGCCGCGAGCGGCCCGCGCGTCGGGATCGCATCGAGCCCGCGCGCGCGATAAAGCGCGGCGTCGACCGCGTGCCCGGCCCGGCCGACGCCGAGGATCGCCGTTGGCGCCGCGTCTTCGGGCGCGGCGATCAGCCAGAAGCCGTCGCCGCCGAGTCCGTTCATGTGCGGATAGACGACCGAGATCACGGAAGCCGCCGCGATCATCGCCTCGATGGCGTTG
>CAZUYG010000413.1:0-4150 GCA_964624265.1 uncultured Candidatus Odyssella sp. | reverse complement strand
CGCTGCCCGGATGGGCCCCGCTGATCGGCATCGGATTGCTGGTGCATGTGGCCGGGCAGGGCGCCATTGCCTTCGCGTTCGCGCATCTCTCGCCGCAGTTCACGGCGCTCGGCACGTTCGTCCAGCCCGTCGCCGCCGCGGTGTTCGCGTGGCTGCTGCTCGGCGAACGCCTCGGCCTTGCCGACATCGCCGGCAGCGCCGTGATCCTCGCCGGCATCTGGATCGCGCATCGCGGCTCGCGGCGCGATGCGGCGGCGGAAGCGGCCGCCGAGGCCCGTGCCGCGCCGGGTGCCGCGGCATGAGCGATCCGGCATCGCGCGCCATTCCACCGCTGGGCCTCCTCGCCTGGGCGCTGGCGGCATTCGGTTTCTTTTTCGCGTGGGTCCTCCGCGTCTCGCCGAGTGTGATGATCGAACCGCTGATGGCCGAGTTCCAGGTCGGCGGCGCGTTGCTGGGAACGCTCTCGGGCCTCTATTTCTATACCTACGCGATCCTGCAGGCGCCCGCGGGCCTCGCGATGGACCGCTGGGGCCCGCGCCGCGCGCTCGCGGCCGCGGCGTTCGTCACCGCGCTGGGCTGCGCGCTGTTCGCGGCGTCGCCGAGCATCATGGTCGCCTATCTGGGCCGCCTCCTGATCGGCGGCGGCGTCGCCTTCGCGTTCCTCGGCAGCCTCGTGCTCGCCTCGGCGTGGTTCCCGCCGCGCCGCTTCGCGATGTTTTCCGGCCTCGGCATGGGAATCGGCCTGCTCGGCGGCATCGCCGGGCAGGCGCCGCTCGCGCTCGCAGTCGGGGCGGCGGGCTGGCGCGAGACGATGTGGGCGCTTGCCGCGGCGGCCCTCGTGCTCGCCGCGGCGACGTGGCTCGTGATCCGCGACGGGCCTTCGCCGCGCGCGCCGCGCACGCCGCGGGCCGACGGCGAACACGTTCTACGCGGTCTGTGGAACGTCGTCCGTCATTCGCAGACGCTCTACATCGCCGCCTTTGCGGGCCTGATGTCGTCGACGATGCTCGCCTTCGGCGCGCTCTGGGGCGTGCCCTACACGATGCAGGCCTACGGCCTCAGCAAGGTCGAAGCCTCGGCGGCGATGGCGCCGATCCTGTTCGGCTTCACCGCCGGCGCGCCGTCTTGGGGCTGGCTTTCCGACCGCATCGGACGGCGCAAGCTGCCGATGCTGGCGGGCGCGTTCACCGGGGTCGCCGCCACCGCCGCCGCGCTCTACATCCCGGGCCTGCCCGTTTCGGTTTACAGCGTGCTGCTGTTCTTCGTCGGTTTCGGCGGCGGCGCGATGTCGGTGAGCTACGCGGCGGCGCGCGAGCATACGGCGGGCGGCGGCACGGGGGCCGCGCTCGGCTTCGTCAACATGGTGTCGGTGCTGGGCGGCGCCGTGTTCCAGCCGCTGCTCGGCTGGCTGCTCGATCTGCAATGGGACGGCAGGCTGGCCGACGGCGCGCGCGTCTACGCGGCCGAGGCCTTCCGCAAGGCCTTCATCGTTCTGCCGGTGCTCTATGCGCTCGGCTTCGTCGCGGCGTCGCGCGTGCGGGAGACTTTCTGCCGCCCCTATGCCGCCGCCGCCGCGGCGCGGGGCCCGGCCGGGGCCTGATCACTCCACCCACGCAACGCGCAGCATGTTCGTGGCGCCGGGCGTGCCGAACGGCATGCCCGCGGTGATCACGATGCGCTCGCCGCCCTTGGCGATGCCGTTCGCCTTCGCCGATTCCTGCGCATAGGCCACCATTTCGTCGATCGTCGAGACGTCGTGGCTGAAAAAGCAGTGGACGCCCCAGGCCAAGGTCATGCGCCGCGCGGTCTGCGTGCGGCCGGTGAGGCAGAGGATCGGAACGGGCGGCCGCTCGCGCGAGGCGCGCTGCGCCGTCGAACCCGAGCTCGTGTAGGTCACGATGCACGCCGCGGCGATCGTCGTCGCCACTTCGCGCGCGGCCAGCGTGATCGCGTCGGCGGCCGTGGCCTGCGGCGGCGGGTGGTTGGCGTCCATGATCACGCGATAGGTCGGGTCCTGCTCCACGCGGCGGATGATGCGCGCCATCATCGCGACCGACTCCGTCGGATAGGCGCCGCTCGCGGTTTCGGCCGAAAGCATCACCGCGTCGGCGCCGTCGTAGACGGCATTGGCGACGTCGGAGGCCTCCGCGCGCGTCGGCGCCGGGTCGCGGACCATCGAATCCAGCATCTGCGTGGCGACGACGACGGGCTTGCCGGCCTTGCGGCCCGCGCGCACGATCTGCTTCTGCAAACTCGGCACGTCTTCGGGCGGCAGCTCCACGCCCAGGTCGCCGCGCGCCACCATCACCGCGTCGGAGAGGTCGACGATCTGATCGAGCCGCGTCAGCGCCTGCGGCTTTTCGATTTTCGACATGATCGCCGCGCGGTTACCCACGAGCTTGCGGAGTTCGGCCACGTCGTCGGGCCGCTGGACGAACGAGAGCGCGATCCAGTCCGCGCCGAGCGAGAGGGCGAAGTCGAGGTCGCGCAGGTCCTTCTCGGTCAGCGCCGAGAGCGGCAGGATCGCGCCGGGCAGGTTGACGCCCTTGCGCTCGCTGAGGACACCGCCGGTCACGACGACGGTCTCGGCGAAATCGGCGCCCACCTTCTCGACCTTGAGGCGCAGGCGCCCGTCGTCGAGCAAAACGATCTGCCCGGGCGACATGGCCTGGAACACTTCGGGATGCGGCAGCGGCGCGCGCGCGGCATCGCCCGGCGCGGCGTCGAGGTCGAGGCGCAAACGCTTGCCTTCGCCGAGCGTCACCTTGCCGCCGGCGAACTTGCCGACGCGGATTTTCGGCCCCTGGAGATCGACGAGAATGCCGATCGGCCGCCCGATCTCGCGCTCGAGCCGGCGCACCGCCTCATAGCGCGCGCGATGCTCCGCCCGCTCGCCGTGGCTGAAATTGAGGCGAAACAGGTCGGCGCCCGCCGTGTGCAGCGCCCGGATCTTGTCTGGCGACGACGACGCGGGCCCGAGCGTCGCGATGATCTTGGCGGCACGGCGCAGGGTCATGTCGTCACTCTAGCAACGCTCCGGCGCGGAGCAAGGCGATGGAGTGGGAATACGCGTCGGTTCCCCGCCGCCGCCTCACTGGATCAGAATCGCGCGGAAGTCGTTGACATTGGTGAAGGTTGGGCCGGTGACGAGGAGGTTGCCGAGCGCGCGGAAGAAGGCATAGGCGTCGTTTGCGGCGAGGCAGCCGGCGGCGTCGATCGTGAAGTCGCGCGCACGCGCCAACGTATCGGGGCCGATGAACGCGCCGGCATTGTCTTCGCTGCCGTCGATGCCGTCGGTGTCGGCGGCCAGCGCATGGATTCCGCGGGTGCCTTTGAGGGCCAGCGCCATGCCGAGTAGATATTCGGTGCTGGGCCCGCCGCTGCCGCGCCCCTTGATCGTCACGGTCAGCTCGCCGCCCGAAAGGATCACGGCCGGCTTCTTCTGGCTTGCATCCGCCGCCAGCTTGCGCGCGAGCGCTGCGTGCTCCGCGCCGATAAGGCGCGCCTCGCCCTCCAGGCTTTCGCCGAGCACGATCGGCTCGAGCCCCAACTCGCGCGCCTTCGCGGCCGCGGCGGCGAGCGCGCCGGCGGGCGTGGCGACGAGGCGGAATTCGGCGCGCGCGAGGCGCGGATCGCCGGGCTTCGGCGATTCCTCCGCGGCCGTATCGAGATGCTTTTTCACCGCCGGCGCCGGATCGATCTTGTATTTCGCGAGAATTGCCCGCGCTTCGGCGAAGGTGCTGGGGTCGGGCACCGTGGGGCCCGAGCCGATTACCGAGGGGTCGTCGCCGACGACGTCGGAAATCGCCAGCGTCAGCACGCGCGCCGGCGTCGCGGCGGCGAGCCTGCCGCCCTTTATCGCCGATAGGTGTTTGCGGACGCAGTTGATTTCCTGAATCGTGGCGCCGCACTTCAGCAGCGCGCGCGTCGTCGCCTGCTTGTCGGCCAGCGTGATGCCAGGCGCGGGCAGCACGAGCAGCGCGGACGCGCCGCCCGACATCAGGCACAGCACGAGATCGCCGGCCTTGGCCCCGCGCACGATCTCCAGCATGCGGCCCGCGGCGGCGCGCCCGCGCTCGTCCGGCACGGGATGCGAAGCCTCGATCATCTCGATCTTGAAACAGGGAACGCCATATCCGTCGCGCGTGAC
>CAZUYG010000412.1:0-4151 GCA_964624265.1 uncultured Candidatus Odyssella sp. | reverse complement strand
ACCGAGCGCGTCTATGTCGAGCGCCCGATCTTCGACAAGTTCGTGGAAGCGCTGAAGGCCAAGGCCGAAGGGCTGAAGCGCGGCGATCCGTTTGACAAGGCGACGACGCAGGGCCCGCTCATCAGCCTCGGCCATCGCGAAAAAGTGCTCTCGTACTACGAGGCCGCGAAGCGCGAGGGCGCCAGGGTCGTGACCGGCGGCGGCGCACCGTCAATGGACGGCGCGATGGCCAAGGGTTCGTGGGTCCAGCCGACGATCTGGACCGGCCTCGGCGAGGGCGCCAAGGCGGTGCGCGAAGAAATTTTCGGGCCGTGCTGCCACATCCAGCCTTTCGACAAGGACGAGGATGCGATCCGCATGGCGAACGACAGTCCCTACGGGCTCGCCACCTCGATCTGGACGCAGGACATCAAGCGCGCGAACGTGACCGCGCGCAAAGTGCGCGTCGGCATCACCTGGATCAATTGCTGGTTCCTGCGCGACCTGCGCACGCCGTTCGGCGGCAGCAAGCAATCGGGCATCGGCCGCGAGGGCGGGCTTCACTCGCTCGAGTTCTACACCGAGCTGACCAACGTCTGCGTGAAGCTGTGAACGTCGCGGCCCCGGCGCCGTCACGCCGGGGCCGTTCTCTTCCGCGCCGAGCGCCGCTCAGCGGGCCGAGTTCGGGGTCGGGTTCGCGCGATCGTAGATGAAGCCGCCGAGCGCGCCGACGCCGGCGCCGATGGCCGTGCCGCAGATGATGCAGCCGCCGGTGGCCGCGGTGATGACCGCGCCCGAGGCTGCGCCGATGGCGCTGCCCGACAGCGTGCGCTGTTCGGTGTCGTTCATGCCGGCGCAGGCGCCGAGCGACAGGGTCCCGGCGAGCACGAGGGGAAGGGCGAAGCGCATGGCAGGCCTCCTGCTTGTTTCGTGAGCCTATAACGCAGGTGGACGGCCCAGGTTCCCTGCGGTGCTGCCCGTGTCGCGCCTATGGCCGGGCGCCGGCCCCGCGCGCCGCCAGCGCGGCGAGGCCCGCCCGCATGTCGGCGAGTTCCCAATCGATCTCGGTCGGCGTCGCCCCGTCGGTCAGCGCAACCGAGATCGATTTCGCCTCGGCCAGGCGGGCGAACAGCGCGGCCGCCTCCTGCCCTTCCACGATGCAGCGCCCGAGCACGCAGCGATCGAATGCGATGAAGCGCGCGCCGTCGATCTTGATGCCGCCGCCCAGCCACGACATCGTGCGCTCCGCGCCCACGTCGAGCCGCGGGCCGCGCGGCCCGAGCGTCCACGAAATCACCATCGCCCGGAAGTTCGGGCGCGGCGAGAGGATGTCGGTACGCCGGAGATCGCACACCTCCTGCCGCGGATCACCGAAATGGCCGCAATAGAGTTCCCAGGCGCCGAACGTCTTGAATTCGGTCGGCACGTATTTGTCCGGATCGCGCCCGCGCTCCTGGGCGCTTGCGGCGTCGCAGGCCAGCACCGCCATGATTCCGAGCCAAAGACGCCTCATGAACCTCTCCCGCATGGCCTAACCCTGCGGCCAGACTAGCCGGGCTTCTCCCGGTTGTGGCATCAAGCGTCGGTGAACCCGAAACTCGCCGCGCACCCGCTCGCCGACGCCGCCGGTACGGTCCATGCGCCGGCCGGCGCGCATCCGCGTATCGCGTGCCTGGTGCCGAGCATCACCGAGCTCGTCGTGGCGCTCGGCCTCGGGCCGAACCTCGTCGCGCGCACGCAGTTCTGCATTCATCCGGCCGAGGCGTTGAAAGACATCCCCGCGGTCGGCGGCACCAAGAAAGTGCATCTCGAGAAACTGCGGGCGCTGGCGCCGACGCACGCGATCCTCAACGTCGAGGAGAACACGCGCGACATGGCGACGGCGCTGCGCGAATTCGTTCCCCACATCATCGTCACCTATCCCAAGCGGCCCGAGGACAATCCGGCGCTCTACCGGCTGATCGGCGGCATCTTCGGCCGCGCGGCGGAGGCCGAGGCGCTGGCCGCGAAATTCGACGCGGCCTATCGCCGGCTCGCGGCGCTGCGGCCGGCCCTGCCCGCGCGGCACGTGCTCTATTTCATCTGGAAGGAGCCGTGGATGGGCATCTCGCGCGGCACCTACATCGCGAACATGCTGGCGCTCGCGAATTGGGACGTCCTCGGCCATCGCGACGGCGTCGACTATCCGGAACTGACGCTCACCCCCGCGCTTCTCGCCGAGGCCGATCTCGCGCTGTTCAGCACCGAGCCCTACCCGTTTACCGAGGCCGACCTCGACGCCTTCGCCGCCGCGCAAGATTGCCCGCGCGCGAAGCTCCGCATCATCGACGGCGAATACGCGTCCTGGTATGGCCCGCGCGCGGTTGACGGGCTCGATTACCTCGCCGAGTTCGCGCAGTCCGTCGGGTAGGCTGGAAGCGCGCCGGCCTTGCACGCGCCCGAAGCGCCGATACGATGGCGCGGAACAATGGGAGCCGTTCCATGCTTCGCTTCGCCGTGACACTCGCCGCCCTCGCTCTGATCGCCGCCCCCGCCGCCGCGCAGAATTTCGGGTTCGGCTGGCTCGAGCGCGAGGGAACGGCAACCAAGGAAGGCCCGCACGCGCCGCCGTGGAAGCGCACCAAGGCGCAGGGCGGGTTCTT
Organism: uncultured Candidatus Odyssella sp.; assembly: GCA_964624265.1. Lineage (GTDB taxonomy): Bacteria > Pseudomonadota > Alphaproteobacteria > Bin65 > Bin65 > SBBV01. The sequence goes on along the minus strand of CAZUYG010000412.1, from coordinate 1,530 downwards.
CGGCGTGCCGGCGAACAAGACGCTGACGGGACCGGCGACGATCCTGCCGTTCGATCCGGCGCTTCCGCCTGCGACGGTGCCGATCCAGAAGCTCGGCCCCTATATGAAGCAGGAGTGCGACGGGAAAATGTCGAAATACCGCGACGCGACGTTCCCCGACGTGCCGGGCGAGGCCTATCTCGCCTATGTCCAGCCCGACAAATTGCGCGGCGCGGCCTTTGCCGGACGCATGCTGATGGTGTACCCGGCGCGGCCCAACGCGAAGACGTTGCCGAAGCAGTCGGTGGCGCAGGCCGACATGCCGAAGGGCTTTCCGCTGGCGACGCTCGAGGCGGCGTTCGACATCTCCGGGCTCGGCAAGGCCGACGTCGTGCGCGTGGACTACTGCTGCACCAACCCGTCCTTCACCGAAGCGCAATGCATCAAGGCCGGCGGCAAGGACGGCGGCTCGAAATGTTTCGCCCTCTACCACAAGGGCAAGGCCGGATGGCGCCGCGTGTTCCAGGACCGCGACGACGCCTGCTGAGCGCCGTTGGTTCGTCGCGCGTGCGGCGCGAATGAAAAGGGGCGGGTTTGAAACCCGCCCCTGCGCATTTGTCGTGAACGAAGCCGAAGCGGCGGCGCGCGCTCAGCTGCCCTCCTTGTAGTGGATCGTGCAGCCATAGGCGACCGTGTCGGCGTCGGCGACCTGCTTCCCGCCCTTGATCTCGCCGAGCGCCGCGGTGACGTAGTTCTTGGCGTTCGCGATGTCGCTCTGGCGGCTCGAGCGGATCGAATCGATCGCGCCTTTGTAGAGCAGCGCACCATCGGTGCCGATGATGAACATGTGCGGCGTCACGCGCGCGGCGTAGAGGCGGCCGATCTGCCCACGCGGATCGAGCACGACGTGATCGGGCTTTGCCTTCCGCTCGACCGTGAGCTTGTTCGCTTCGGACGCGTTGACATGCCCCTGCTCGCCCGGCGCGGACGAAATGATCGTGATCCAGGTGACGCCGAGCGCCTTCGCGGCCTCCTGCGTCTTCTGCATGTTGCCGGCGCCATAGTGCTTGCGAACGTACGGGCACTGATGGTTGCTCCACTCGAGGATCACGAGCTTGCCCTTGAGGCCCGAAAGCTTCACCGCCTTGCCGTGCGTGTCGGTGGCGGCGAAATCCGGCGCGGGCTTGCCGAGGTCGGGGCCCATGGCCAGCGCAGGCACGGCGAACGCGGCGGCGGCGAGTGTCGTCGCAAGGAATTTCAGCATTCCCAGTCTCCCTCGGGTTGAACGGAGCGGCGTCACTGGCCGGCCCGCTGGTTTGCGGGGCGGTCCGGAAACGCCGCGAATTCGGCGAGCACGGCGGATTCGGTGAGGATCTGCGGCAGCAGCGCGGGCGCGCCGTCGCCGGGCGGATAGAGCGCATAGACCGGCACGCCGCTGCGCCCGAGCGCCGCGAGCGCGCGGGTGATGGCGGGATCGCGCCGCGTCCAGTCGGCCTTCATCGCGACGATGCCCTTCTTTTTCATCGCGTCCCACACCGCGTCGTTCGTCAG